>CAYNTZ010000012.1:0-21029 GCA_964400365.1 uncultured Planctomycetales bacterium
GATCCCGATGAAATTTCGCGTGTTGAATTTGCCCCAGACCATATCTACCTTATCTGGAAACGTCCCGACGCAGTAACCTATAAGGAGCAATTAAAATTTGCCGTATCGTCGTTGGGTATTTTCTTGAATAATGATAGGGTGACCTTGATTTTAGGGGAGGGGACGGTTCCTTTTGATGCGAAGGAGTTCCAGCGAATTACATCGCTCAATGGGTTTGTGTTAAAATTCCTGCTGCATACGATCCATCATTTCTTTGCCCATTTAAAAGCCATGCGCATGCTTAACGCGGAGCTCCAGAAGAAGTTAAACATGTCGATGGAAAACCAATACCTGCTTCAAATGTTTAATTTGAGCGAGAGCCTGATTTATTATCTAAACGCGTTGGAAGCTAATGCGCCTGTCTTAACCAGGCTGCGTTCCCACCTCGACAGGTTGGCCTTATCCAAGGATGAATTGGAGATGCTCGATGATATTATTATTGAGCAGCAGCAATGCAGCCGCCAGGTGGAGATTTATTCATCGGTATTGTCAGGCTTAATGGATGCGCGCGGCAATATCATCAATAATAATGTCAATATCTTGTTAAGGAATCTCACCATTATCAATGTTGTCTTTCTGCCACTTAACCTAATTGCTAGTGTGGGCGGGATGTCTGAATACTCGATGATGACAAAGGATGTTGTTAATTGGAAGATTGCCTACGGCTTATTCTTCGGCGTGATGATTATGATGGGTATCGTCACTTGGACCATCTTGGTTAAACAAATCAATAGGCAGAAAATAGTAAAGTAAGCCCGTCGGTTTTTTATTTGATAAAAATTGGGGCACATGTGTTGATACGCATGATACGCGCGTTGACTTTCTTGACAGGAATAATTTTTCTGGTATAGTCCAACCGTTATGAATCATTGGCGCAACACATGTAACTTATCTGCGGTGTTTTTAGCCGCTATCCTTTTCTTAGGGTTTTCTCTTGGTGGAGAATTCCTGCATGAGCAGCTTCATCACCATGAAACTCAAGCGTCCAGTGATGATTGCGTAATTCATCAATTACAAGCGCAAGCCTTGTTGGGGTTTGCCGTCGTATTATTAACCAGCCGTTTGGTTTTTGCTGATGCTTTCTTAAGCCAGCATACCTGCATTATCCGCAGTGCGTTTTATTCCTTAGACCGCGGCCGTTCGCCGCCCTTTTCCCGTTTCGTTTAATCACTAAATCTTTTTAATCTTAAGCGTAAGGCTTGGCTGCTTTTTGCGTCATGCCTGTTATCACGGGAGATCGTATGCGTTATCTAATATATTCATGTTGTATTTTATTTACCTGCCTTTTTTTAGGACAGCCTGCATTAGTGTGGGCAGATGCTTCGTTAGAAGAACAGCTTAAGGGAATGAAGGAGCAGTTTTCTGCCATGCAGGAGAAAATGGGGGATTATGAGCAGCGCATTAATGAGTTGGAAGCGCAATTGGCTAAACAACAAGAGACGCAAGCCCAAACAGCGCAAGCGTCGCCTGCTGTCACTAAATGGACGCCGGAGATTGGTGTAGTCGTGGACACGGTCTTTACTTCCAATAGTGCCAAGACAGATAATGACGGGGAAGACCGTTTAAACATCAGAGAGCTTGAGCTTATTATAGGAAGCGCGGTTGACCCATTTTCCCGATTGGATGCCACCATTGCATTTTCCACGTCTGAAGCTGAAGCAGTGTCTTTAGAAGAAGCATACCTGACGCGTTTTGGCCTGCCATTAGACTTAACAGCGCGCATTGGAAAATTTAAGCCCAAGGTGGGTAAGGCGTTAGCCATACATCGCGACAGTTTGGATACAGTGGATGAACCATTGGTTGTCCAGCGTTACTTTGGTGAGGAAGGGATGAATAAGACAGGGGTAGATTTTTCTAAAACGCTGGATTTGCCAATCCCTGTGACCCAGCAGTTGACGGCTGGGGTCATTGATGGCGGTAATGCTGAAGAGGTAGGTATTTTTGGTGAAACCAAGCGCAGGCCAACCCTCTATGGGCACTTAAAGAATTATGTGGATATCACGGATAGCACAGGTTTTGAATTAGGTTCTTCATATATGACTGGCTCCCGTGATGAAGATGCTTCCTTTGAGGTGCAGGTGCTTGCCCTGGATGCCACCTTAACGCATCATTTCAACGCCAATCAGCGTTTGAAAATTCAAGGTGAAGCTTTTAACGTGAATAGGAAGGAATCAGTTTTTAACGAGGATGATGGCTTAGGCGGGACAATCCAGCATGATCTTGATGGCAATATTTGGGGTGCTTATGGCTTGGTTGATTTTCGCTTGCATCCACAATGGGCCATTGGTGGGCGTTATGATTTCGTTCAACCCATTGCTACCGAATTGCCTACTGCTGGGGTGCGCAAGGATGATCGCGCCTATTCGGGGTATTTGACCTTTCATCAGAGCGAATTTGCCCGCTGGCGCGCGCAGTTTACCCATACGGATGTGGCGACGGGTAAGGATGATAATGCTCTTTACCTGCAAGGTACTTTTTCCATCGGTGAACATAAACATAAAATTCAATGAGGGGTATATGAAAAATAAATTAAATTATTTGTATAGCTTGTTTGCAGCTGTGTGTTTGTTTGCGGCTCCTAGCGTTTGTGCTGCTGATAAGCCATTAAAGATTGTTGCCACCCAGACGATCTTTGCTGATCTTGTTAAACAAGTGGGGCAAGATAAGGTGGAGGTGGTTGCGATTGTGCCGCCTAAATATAATGTCCATTTTATCCAGCCTAAACCCAGTGACGTGCGCAAGGTTGCGCGTGCAGATTTTTATGTTCATGCGGGATTGGATTTGGAAGTATGGTCTGATTCCTTACTGGAAGCCGCAGGCC
This sequence comes from uncultured Planctomycetales bacterium, assembly GCA_964400365.1. Classification (GTDB taxonomy): domain Bacteria; phylum Omnitrophota; class Gorgyraeia; order Zapsychrales; family Fredricksoniimonadaceae; genus CAYNTZ01. The sequence goes on from CAYNTZ010000012.1 coordinate 2,861, forward strand.
GTCCTGAGTTGTTTAAGAATGGCCCTAAGAATATTGATTTGTCATTAGGGGTTAAGATGTTGGATGTGCCGCAAGGCAGGTTAAGTCGTGCCGGGGGGGATATCCATTTGTTTGGCAATCCCCATTTCCATATGAATCCAGCCAATGCTAAGGTCATGGCCGCAGCCATTGCCAAGCGCTTAGCTCAAGCAGATCCAGCTAATGCGGCTTATTATGCAGGTAACACCAGAATCTTTTTGGAGAAATTAGAAGCTAAAATAGTGCAGTGGCAGGATCTCTGTGCGTCCATAAGGGGCAAGGAGATATTTTCTTATCATGCCGATATTGCGTATTTTGCTGACTTTTTAGGGCTTAAAGCGGAGCAATTCCTAGAGTCTAAGCCTGGGATTCCCCCGACTCCAAAGCATTTGGTGTTTTTAGAAGATTATGCTAGGGAGTATCAGGTAAAGGCGATTGTGCTCCCGACGTATTATTCGCGCAATGCGGCTGATGCATTGGCCCATCGTATCAATGCTAAGGTTGCCCTTATTGCCCATGGTGTGGGTGAGTTGGCTGGGACGGAAGATTTCTTTTCCTTTTTTGATTATAATTTTAATCAGATCAGTGAGGCTTTGAAATAAGATGAGTGAATTCCTGCATATCATGGCGTTACCGTTATTAGCTTGTTTAATACTAGCCGGTATCTACGTTTATTTGGGATTTCATGTGATTGAGCGCCAGGTCATTTTTGTTGACCTGGCGCTTGCCCAAATTGCCGTGTTAGGGGCAAGTGTAGCCTTGATTTTAGGGCATGGCTTAGACGGGATTTGGTCGGATATCCTCTCGTTAGGATTTGCTCTTGCGGGTGCCGCTATTTTTTCTATGACGCGATTTAAGCAGCAGCGCATCCCGCAGGAGGCGATTATCGGCATTGTCTACGCGGTGTCCGCGGCCTTGCTGGTAATGGTTTTAAGCCGTTCAGGGGAAGGGGATGAGCATATCAAGCAGGCCTTGGTGGGCAATATCCTTTTGGTGACCCTGCCGCAGGTGATAGTCATGGCGGTGGTATGCGTAGCGGTGGGACTGCTGCATTTTTATTTTCGCCGGCAATTCTTAATGCTGTCAAGCAATCTTGAGGAAGCGCTACATCGGGGATTGAATATCAGGGGCTGGGACTTTCTTTTTTATGCAAGCTTTGCCTTGGTGGTAAGTGCATCAGTCAAGACCGCGGGGGTCTTATTGGTTTTTTCATTTTTAGTTGTCCCATCGGTGTGCGCGATGCTCTTGGCGAATACGTTAAAAGCGAGATTGCTGTGGGGTTGGGGCATTGGTGTTCTATCCAGCATCCTAGGTATGGCTGTGTCTTATTACCTAGATTTCCCTACAGGTGCCAGTCTGGTTTGCGTTTTTGGTTTGATCCTTATTTTCCTAGCCGGTGTAAATGCAGCTATTGTTAAGCGGTCTTAAAGCGGCGGACATTTCTATTTTGGCGGGACATTGAGCGACAAACTGCTGGCGAAAAATTAGGGAAATGCTATACTTGCTATTAAATGAGTCCAACTGTATTTAGCCAAAATGGTTATCAGTTTTTCTTTTTCTCGCATGAAGAAGAGCGTATGCATGTTCATGTGCGCTGTGGGGATGGGGAGGCTAAGTTTTGGTTAGAGCCAGTGGTGGCATTTGTGATGTGCGAGGGTTTGAGTAAGAAGCAAATTAAAGATATTCAAGTTATTGTTGAGGATAGGCAAGATGAAATTAAAAGAGCGTGGAAAAAGCATTTTAAACGTTGAGGTTACGCAAATAACCCCCAACGGTGTTTGGTTGTTAGCTAAGGGCGTTGAATATTTTTTGTCTTATCAACAATACCCTTGGTTTAAAAATGCTACGGTGGCTCAAATATATCATGTGCAATTGTTACATGGTTTTCATCTACGCTGGCCAGACCTAGATGTAGATTTAGAAATCGACTCTTTAATCCATCCCGAAAAATATCCGCTTGTGTACCGTTAAGGAAAATCCCGTCGCATAAGAAATTTGCCTTTTACCAATCATGTGCTATGTCTTCAGAATTCGTGGCCAGCCAGCTACTAATTATTTGACAGGCTTTTCTTTTTTGTTATACTTTGGTAATACAAAGTATTACATTTGGAGGCATTTATGGCAACAGTTAAAGATAATCAGGGAATTGAGGTTGTTACGTTTAAGGCAGATAAGGATTTGATGAAATTACTTAAAGGCATCCGCAACCGTTCTGAATTTATTCGCGCGGCTATTCTTGAGGCTTTAGATAATGCCTGTCCTTTTTGCCGTGGCACAGGTGTTTTGACACCTCATCGTAAGAAGCATTGGAATGAATTGACAAAACATCACGGCATGAAGGAATGTAAGGAATGCCACGAAGATGTGATGGTCTGTACACATTAATCTTTAAGGAAGCTATGAAACAAGTCATTCTTTTATTAGCGCTATTAATGCCCTGCTTCTCTGTAGGTGTTTTTGCAGAAGAACAGCCTAAATTAAAGGTGATGGCGACCTTTAGCATCCTGGGGGATCTTGTCCAGAATGTCGGTGGGTCTGCGATTGATTTGGATGTCCTGGTGGGGGCAGGTGGGGATGCGCATGCCTTTGAGCCAACCCCGCAAGATGGGATTAGATTATCTAAGGCAAATATCATTTTTGAAAACGGCCTATCCTTTGAGCATTGGCTCAGTGATTTGTATGAGGCTAGCCAAGCTAAAGCCTCTCGGGTGGCTGTCACAGCGGGGGTGGGAGAACTGCGCCAGATGGATGATCAGGGTGAAGATATTGATCCTCATCTTTGGCATAATGTAAATCATGTGATGGTGATGGTTGCTCATATTAAGGAAGCGTTAATTAGCATTGACCCTAGGAATAAGGATTTGTATGAGCAGAATGCCGTAGCTTATTTAGAAGAATTGCAAGGGCTTGAAGATTGGATAAGAACCCAAGTTCAAGGGTTACCCCAAGAACACCGTCAATTAGTGACCAGCCACGACACCTTTGCTTATTTTGCTGATCATTATGGTTTTAAGATAGTAGGGACGGCCATTGCCTCAGCTACCACCGAGGCGGCAGAACCTTCAGCCAAACAAATGGCCATTTTAATTAACCAAATAAAACAGGCAGGGGTGAGGGTTATTTTTACGGAGAGCATCAGCAATCCTCGCCTGATGCAGATGTTAGCTCAAGAAGCAAAGGTTAAGGTTGCTCCCGCATTGTATACGGATGCCTTAGGGGAAAAGGGCAGCAATGGGGACAGCTATATTAAGATGATGCAATATAATGTCACAACAATAGTAGAAGGCTTAAGGCAAAAATAATGATCCCTTATTGTTCCCATAAACATAGCATCCCCCAAGAAAGCGCCCCTGCTTTATGGATGAATCAGGTGAAGGCAGGTTATGGGGATGGGCGTTACGCTATCGACGGTGTTTCAGTTGCGATCAAGCAAGGCGCATCTGTTGCCCTGGTTGGTTCTAATGGCGCTGGGAAATCCACCTTGTTTAAGGTGATTGCTAATTTATTAAAACCAGCCCAAGGCGAGGTTAAGATATTTGGACACCCCTTGGGGGCCTGTCATCACAGGGTGGTGTATCTGCCCCAGCGCTCGGAAATTGATTGGGAATTTCCCATATCGGTCGAGGATTTTGTTCTAACTGGCCGGTATGTTTATTTAGGATGGTTTCATGCGCCAAGGTCTGTAGATAAAGAAAAAGCCTTAAGCTGTTTGGATACCTTGGGGATGAAGGCGCATGCGGGCAAGCAGATAGGCCAGCTTTCCGGCGGAGAACGCCAGCGGGTTTTGATTGCGCGCGCCATGGCGCAGGAAGCAGATTTGTTACTATTAGATGAACCGCTTAATGCAGTGGATGCTGCCACGCGGGATATTGTACGCAGTGTTTTAAGTGATTTGCGCCGTGCAGGCAAGACAGTCTTGGTAGCCACTCATTATTTTTCCCAGGAAGAAGGACTGTATGATCAGGCCATCTTTTTAAGGGATGGCCGCGTGGTGGGTAAGCATGAGCAGAACCATGAGGGGGAATGTCATCATGGTTAATTTTATTTTAGAACCCCTGCAATATGCCTTTATCCAAAAAGCCTTGATTGCCTCTCTCTTGGTGGCGGCTTGTTGTTCCTTGTTGGGGGTCTATGTGGTCCTGCGGCGCATTGCCAATATCGGGCATGCCTTGACGCATAGCGCCCTGCCAGGGTTGGTGATTGCCTTTATGTTGAAGATTAATTTATTCTTTGGTGCCTTTGCCTCAACCTTGCTGACAGCCTTAGGCATTGGGGTCTTGTCTAAGGATGATAAGGTCTATGAAGACACGGCAACCGGCATGCTGCCTACCGTGATGTTTGCCATAGGTGTTTTGCTTATCAGCGCCACGCGTTCCTACCGTGATATGTCGGCCATGCTCTTTGGGAATATCCTAGGAGTTACCGACGGTGATTTATGGCTGATGGCAGCTGTCACCGTGATTATCATTGTTGTGTTGAGCTTGGTCTTTAAGGAAATGATGCTTTATTGTGTGGACGGTGATTATGCCGCGAATATCGGGATTAATACCAATTCCTTAAGGTACCTGCTTTTATTTTTAGTATCCTTAAGCGTGGTCGTCGGGATTCAGGCCGTGGGGACTATTTTGACGAATGCCTTGCTGATTGTGCCGGTTGCTACCGCGCGCCTGATTACGCATCAGATGAAGGGATTGATTATCCTTTCGTTGAGCTTTGCTTCTTTTTCCTGTGTGGGCGGTGTTTATATGTCCTACTATGCAGGGCTTGCTTCAGGCGCATCCATTGTCCTGATCTGTTCATTAATATTTATGATGGTGTGGTTGTGGCGCAGGTTTAATAAATAAAAGGAGTTGGTGATGGCATTTTTTCGTTGGGTAGTGGCTATATTAATAAGTATTCAGGCTATTGCGTTGCCTGCTCATGCGGGCATTAACTTGTTTGAGCAAGGACGCGCTCAGTTAGGAGAAAGGGGGTTAACCTTTGAGGCGTTAACCACACAGGATTATGTGTCAGTGATTAACGGCGGGCTTATCCGTAAGGACAGCTGGGTTGGTCTAACTGAATTAATGTTAACTTGGGAAACAGCCAAATCAGGCCTATGGCAGGGTGGTAAATTTTTTGTGCATGGGACATCAACCAACGGGCATTTAAAACCAACGGGAGAATTAACCGGTGATGTGCAAGCTGTTAATAATAATGAAGCGCCCCGTTCAGTGCGGCTTTATGAAGCTTGGTATGAGCACGCGCTGATGGATGGGGAGATATCATTATTGACTGGGCTGCATGATATTAATAGTGAGTTTGTTGTCAGTAATGCGGCAGGTTTATACCTTAATGGCGCCTTTGGCATTACGCCTTGTATTACATCTAATGTTCCGACGTCAGCGTATCCCTTGGCTGCTTTAGCGGCACGTATTAAGTGGACGCCCAATGAAGAATGGGATTTCTTAGCTGCAGTATATGACGGGGATCCAGGCAGCAGTACGGTTAATACCCATAGCACGCACCTGGCTGTTAAATCACAGGATGGCTTATTAGCCATTGCTGAGGCGGGTCGTTATTATCACGTGCATACTTATGGAACACCCTTGCCGGGGACATTGAAGGCAGGTGCTTGGCATTCCAGCCGCAATGCCGCGGATGTGTCTAGCGTTGACGAAAACGGAAATGCTGTGCCTTATGATGATAATTATGGTGCCTATGCCATGGTCGAGCAAATGCTTTGGCAGGAAAAAGAAGGGCAAGGCTTAACGGTGTTTTTTATTGGGGCCGGTGCGCCGCAAAACCGTAACACCTTAGATCGTCATATTGCCGCGGGCGTTAATTATACAGGTTTGATTCCCGGCCGTGACGTGGATAGTTTAGGGCTGGCCTTTACTAACGCGTCTTTTAGTAATAAAGCACGCGCAGCTAACGGTAAGAAACGCGCGGAAACCGCCATCGAGGGGACCTACCGTGTTGAGCTTAATAAGCATATGGCCCTGCAGCCGGATATCCAATATGTGATCAACCCTAACGGTGATCCAGCTATTAAGAATGCTACAGTGCTGACCATAAGGACTGAAATTAGTTTTTAACCCATGGATATTGAAAATCTTGGTGATACAATAAAGGCAATTTAGTTGAATATCTTTTAACAATGGGGGATGTATGAAGAAAAGCATTTTACTCTTAGTGGCTTTAATCTTAGTGAGCAGCACAGCTGCTCATACCGAAGATGTTGCGGTGGGTTTAGGTAAGAAGGTAAAGCTAGATTACACCTTATTTGTGAATAATGAAGAGGTAGAGACCTCCGTTGGTAAGGAACCTCTTGAGTATGTGGTGGGCGATGAAAGCATTATTCCTGGCCTTGAAAACCAATTAAACGGCATGCATATTGGTGAAGAGAAGGTTGTGATTGTTGAGCCTAAGGATGCGTACGGCGATGAAGATCCCCAGGCGGTTAAAGAATTCCCTAAAGATTCTATGCCTAAAGAAACGGAGCCAAAGGTTGGGATGGTGCTGCAGGCTAAGGCACCTGATGGTGAGGACTTTCCGGCGGTGATTAAAGAAATTAAAGGTGACAAGGTGGTGCTGGATTTTAACCATCCCTTGGCTGGAAAGCAATTGAAGTTTAATGTAAAGATCTTGGATATTACAAATGCCCCAGCGCCGCAGGCAGAAGCAGCGCCCGCTGATCTTCCCGTCGTAAACGCGCAACAATAAGTAAAGTATTCCTACTGAGTGTCCACACGCAGCGCCATGATACCATCTATCATGGCGCTGTTTTTTTACCTACGTAGTTCTGCGTATTTATTTCTTTGCCCATTGCTTTTATGATAAAGCCTTTATTTAACTTAGGAGGATTCATGGACCAGGCATTTACCTTATGGCATATCGCACCGCCCGTTGATATTAATATTCACGGCTGGCGGATTATGCGCACCATTCATTATACCGACCTTGTCATTGCCATTGCCTTTGGGTTGGTGGTGGCGGCGTTGATTTATTTTATTATCCGTTACCGTGCTAAGCCGGGGCACAGCGCTGTTTATGACAAGGGTGACCGTATCGCAAATATCATCGCTACGGTGTGTTTGGCGATGACGGTTTTCTTTGGCATTGATATGGTGATAGAGCATCAATCATTTAATGATTTGAAAGAAGCTTTTTGGAATTACCCTCAAGGCGATAATGTTTTGAAGGTTGAAGTGATGCCCCAGCAATATGCCTGGAATTTCCGTTATGCTGGCGCTGATAATAAATTTGGCACCGATGATGATGTGGTAGCTCCTCTTAACCAGATGCATGTGCCGGTTAATACGCCGGTGAGTATCCAGATGGCGCCCTATGATGTTGTACATGCTTTTTATGTGCCTAATTTGCGTATCAAGCAGGATGCTACACCTGGGCTTGTGACCAGCTTTTGGTTTGAAGCCAACAGGGAAGGGGTTTATGAAATTGCCTGTTCAGCCTTGTGCGGCAATGGGCACACCAATATGCGCGGGTTCTTGACCGTTGAATCCAAGGAAAAATTTGATCAATGGTTGGCAAGCCAAGGGCCTGAAGTGTCGGCAGATGCTGTTGATGATGCCTGGGGCGATGATGCTTCCAGCGGCGGGGTATTAACAAAATGGGGATGGGATTGGCAAGCTAAGGGAGATGCAAAATGAGCCATCAGCAATCGTTTTGGACTAAATATATATTTTCAACGGATCATAAGACTATTGGTAAACAGTACCTCATTTTTGGTTTGTTCTTCCTTTTATGGGGCGGACTGCAAGCCATGTTGATCCGCTGGCAATTAGCTTTTAACGGACAGGAAGTGCCTTTCATCGGGAAAATCCTTTGGCCGGCAGAGGCAGGGATTATGACGCCGGATATTTATAATGCCACCATCACCATGCACGGCACCATCATGATTTTTTGGGCCATCACACCCTTGTTAACCGGTGCCTTTGGTAATTTTGTGCTCCCCTTGCAAATCGGGGCACGGGACATGGCCTTTCCCATTATCAATATGCTGTCTTTTTGGATTTTCTTTTTATCCGGTGCGATCTTGATTGCCTCGCATTTTATTGCGCCAGGCCCTTCCGCGTCGGGGTGGACAGCTTATCCACCTTTAAGCACGCCGGTAGGTGGCATCCCTGGATTAGGCCAGATTATGTGGTGCTTATCGTTGATACTGATGGGCATCGCAGTTATTATGGGGGCGATTAATTATGTCACCACGGTTATCCGCATGCGGGCACCTGGCATGACCATGATGAAGATGCCCTTAACTGTCTGGGGCCTGTGGTTATCATCTATTTTAAATGCCATCTTTGTGCCCATCATTGCCGCAGGGCTGATCTTCCTTTTATTAGATAATGTCCTAGGTACGCAATTTTTTATTGCAGGGTCAAAGGCCACGATTAAAGGCGGCGATCCATTATTGTACCAACATGTGTTTTGGTTATTCGGTCATCCGGAAGTTTATATTTTGATCCTACCTGGTTGGGGTATTGTTTCTGATTTATTGTCGGTGTTCTCACGCAAACCAGCCTTTGGTTATAAGATGACAGTGATTAGCATGTGCACGGTCACAGCCTTAAGTGGTTTAGTTTGGGGGCATCACATGTATGTTACAGGCATGAGCCCACTCTTAGGGCGCTCCTTTATGTTTTTAACCCTTTTGATTTCATTACCAACGTCGGTGTTTTTCTTAAATTGGCTAGGTACAATGTGGAAGGGCTCATTGAAATTTGATGTGCCCATGCTTTTTACGATGTCGGTGGTTTTTGTTTTTGGTTTAGGTGGTTTGACCGGTCTTTATTTAGGCACGATTACAACAGATATGTATTTGCATGATTCGATGTTTTTAGTCGGGCATTTCCATTACACCTTGGCCGCTTCCGTACTGATGGTGTCCTTTGCGGCCATCTATTTCTGGTTTCCTAAGATGTTTGGCCGGCAGATGAATCCTGCTTTAGGGAAGATTCATTTTTGGTTGACCTTTATTTGTTTGAATTACGTGTTTTGGAACATGATGGTGGTAGGTTACGCTGGTCAACACCGTCGCTTGTTTGATCCGGCTGTGTATGATTTTATTAAACCCCTGATGCCATTAAATAAAGGGATTAGCCACGCGGCCTTTACCTTAGGCATTGCGCAATTAATCTTTATTGCCAATTTCTTTTGGTCGCTTTTTGCTGGGAAGAAGGCGGAGAAAAACCCTTGGAATGCGGCTACCCTGGAGTGGACGCTGGATTACCCTATAGGGCATGGTAATTTCCCTAAGGATGTCATTGTTAAAACGGGCCCCCATGAATATAGTCATCCGGCTTTAAAGGGTAGGGACTGGATTTCTCAAGATGAGGAATTACCTAAAGCATGAGCCAATCAGCTAAAACAACGGCATCTGTTGGGTTCTTAATAGGCATTAGTTCATGGAGCCTAAGCTTTATTACCCTCATCTGGGCCTATGGGGTGTATCGCCTGCGGGCAGGGGCTTGGTACGCACATGTGCTTTCGATGGAAGAAGCAGTTTTAGCGGTTGTGAATACCATTGCCATTATAGCGAGTTCTTTGTTATTGCGGGCTTGGGTCAAGGGCAATTACCTGCGCAAAGTATTATTTCTTGCTAGCCTTGGATTAGGGCTTTTATTTATGGCAGGGCAATGGTATTTATGGCAGGGGCTGATTAAGGAAGGTTTTACGCACCGCTCCTCGGTGGCAGGATCCTTCTTTTATTTATTAACAGGTTTTCATGCCCTGCATATTGTGGTGGGGTTATTCTTATTATTTTTCTTAAGCAGGCCCTTATTAGCAGGCTCCATTGAAGAAGTAGATCAGCGTCGGTTTAATAATGGATTATGCTTTTGGGATTTGTTGACAGTATTTTGGATTGTTTTGTTTATCTTAATCTTTGCTATTCAATAACAAGAGGGAATATATGACGACAACAGTTGTTGAGACAGGCGGCAAGGTGGATCAAATGCCGGTAGGGAAGTTAGGGATGTGGTTATTTTTATTAATGGATGGACTAAGTTTTGCCACCATCTTAATTGGTGCCGCTTATTTGCGTGCTAATGGGGCACCGTGGCCCAAGCCTGGCGAAGAATTAAATGTGCCGTTAACGGCGGTGAACACAACCATACTTATGTTCTCGTCATTAACCATGATGTTGGCGCTAGCAGCGGTGCGCGAAGATCGCCAACAAGCGTTTAAGGCATTTTTATGGGTAACCTTAGGGTTAGGTGCGGCTTTCCTTTGCATTCAAGCCTATGAATACACCCATTTGATCATGGAAGGATTTAAAACAGGCAAGAGTATTTATGCCGGGTGTTTTTACGGGGCAACGGGCTATCACGGCGTGCATGTGTTATCAGGCTTGGTTTTTATGGCCTATGTGCTAGCCGGTGCCTTAAAAGGCAAATGGCATAGCGGCAATTATGGCCGGGTGGAAACCCTAACGCTTTATTGGCACTTTGTGGACCTCATGTGGATCCTGGTCTTTACCGTCGTGTATTTATTATAAGGAGAGAAAATGTCATTAACCAAAACCTATATTAATATTGCGATTGTCTTAGCCGTATTCACGGCCCTTGAATTAATGATCTATCCCTTAGACCATTTAGGCCAAATGCGGGTATGGTTGCTGTTAGGCCTAATGGCGATTAAGGCGTTGTTAGTGGCCTTGGTTTATATGAACCTAAAAGCAGAACCGCTGACTTTAAAGATTGCCTTTTTTATTTTGATTCCCGTGGGATTGTATTTTTTATTATTCATGCTTTACGATGCGGCATACCTATGGCGTTCTTAACCGTAATATTATTGATTTTTCCGTCGATTGCGTTGGCATGCCCATCATGTGCGGCCTCAAATAACGGTCGATTTCTGAATCAGTCTATTTTAGCAGTGGGTTTTATGTGGTTGATACCAATGCTTTTAGCGGCATGGGTAGCTTGGCGCATCATCAAGTTAAATAAGGAAGCTTAAATGGCGCAAGGGCTAAATTTAAGAGCGGATCGTAATTTTTGGATAGGTCTTATTCTCATTTTATCGGTTGTCGCTTTCTTTTTATTATGGCGTGAGGGGCATAAGCAATTTGGAACCATTGCCTATGGAGTTTTTCCAGAATTTCAAGCCTTTGATACACAAGGCCAGCCGTTTAACCAACATGCCTTAAAGCATAACCTGTCAGTCGTGGTGATGGCAGGAGCGGCAAAGCCTAATGAGATTGATTATTTAAGGCATTTGGCAAAGGTTACGGCGCAAGGTAGGCGTTACCTTAAGGTTTTGGTTTTTGAGCCAGGGAAAATGGATGATAAATTTGTGCGTTATTTGCGTATAAGTGACGCTGATCAAGAGCGTTTGCAAGAATGGCAGCAGCGTTTTCAAGCAGGGGTGATCCTAGTTGATCAGGATAAGGTGGTGCGGGGTGTTTTTAATATTGATGAGAAGTTGGAGCGTCTGAAATTCGAAGCGGCAGTGGGAGCAATTCTATAAGGGAGGTGTTTTATGTTCCATCCATTTAAGTATCTTTATGGTCCAGTACATTCATGGCGATTAGGCCTGTCCTTAGGGGTTGATCCATTATCAACGCAAAGTAAGACCTGCAATATGAATTGTACTTATTGCCAGTTGGGCAATACAACTCAAATGACATGCCAGCGCAAGGAGTATATTAAAACTAAAGATTTAATGGAGGAGATTAATCGTATCCCGTTGCACTTTGTGGATTACATTACTTTTTCAGGTCGAGGAGAACCTACTTTAGCACGTAATTTAGGTCAGATGATTAGTGCTGTCAAGAAGGTGCGCCATGAACATGTGGCGGTGATTACTAATGGCTTGTTAATGTCGGATAAAGGGGTGCGTAGTGAGCTGATGCAGGCTGATTTTGTTTTGGCTAAATTGGATGCGGGTAATGCAGAAGATTTCGCTGATATTAGCGGATGTCCTGCTGGAGATTTTGAGGGTATGATTAATGGTTTATGTGATTTTCGTCGGGATTTTAATGGTAAGCTAGCCCTACAGGTGATGGTTTTAAATCGCAATAGTGGACAAATGGAGGCAGTGTCTAAGCTTGCCCGTCGTATTAAACCAAATGAAGTTGAATTAAATACGCCCCTGCGTCCGTGTGCTGAGGCGGCGGTGCAACCGTTGCAAATAGATTGGGCGAAGAATTTCTTTAATGGCTTACCTGTTGTAGGCGTTTACGATAAACCTAAAGTCGCGTTTAAACCTTGGGATGAATCGGCCACGGCTCGTCGTCATGGTAATTGGCGCAAGACAAAGGATTATTGATGTCTAGATTTATAAAAAATGATTTTTCTTAGGACTCGTATAATTATACTAAAATAAATAATATGACAATATTTGGATTACACAAGAAGGGTTTGATTTCAGGGATAATAGGTACCTTGATTTTAGTGGCGTTGATCTTTATTGGATCAAGGCGCTTATTGTATTTTGATGCAGCCCTGACGCCCTATTTATATGCAACTATTTTTGCAATCTTTGGCAGTATTTATCGTTATACAGTTTGGTTTAGCCGCCCACCAACCGATATTCTTTTTAAGCGAAGCGTCCAGTTCTTATTTAGCCGTAATTTCTATAAACATTTCTTGTTAGTTTTAAAGACGCTCTTTGAGCAAATGCTTTTACAAAAGTTTATCGGTCGCCGTAGCCCGTACCGCTGGATTATGCATTTTACCTTGGCGTGGGGTTGTTTGTTAGCCTTTGCGGTGACCTTTCCCTTGGTCTTTGGTTGGCTTCACTTTGAAGTGCCTATAGGACGGGAAGATGTGTATCAGTTGGTAGTCTTTGGGTTTCCGATGCAGGTTTTTAAGCCAGAGGGCATTATTGGTTTCATGTTCTTTAATTCACTTAATTTTTGTTCTGTCTTGGTCTTGATTGGAACATCGATGGCCTTTGCCCGTCGTGTGGTTCATCCAGGGGCTATGGCGGTGCAAACCTTTGCTAATGATTTACTGCCGTTGTTGATATTATTTTCGGTGGCTTTAACAGGTTTATTCTTGACCTTTAATAATCATTTTCTAGGCGGCGCTCAATACAGGGTTTTAACAACCATTCATTGTTGGACCGTTGTTATGTTATTGTTGTACTTACCCTTTGGGAAATTCTTTCATATTTTTCAACGTGCCGCTCAAATGGGTGCAGCCCTTTATATTGAAGAAAAAGCCTGTGGTAAACCAGCGCTTTGTATCCGTTGCCATCAAGGGTTTACATCAGAGATGCAAAAGCAAGATGTCAAGCGCGTTTTAAGGGATTTGGGTTTTCAATTCCAAACCGATGAGCATCAACCGAGCATGCAGGATTTATGCCCTCAATGCCGTCGGCATATGTTGATGGTAACTCAGCATCAGCATTTAAAAGGTAGATTTGATATAGAACATTAATGAGGGAGTTAATATGGCAGATTTGCCTATTTCTAAAGAAGCGATAGCGGAGATTTTTGGTCCTCATTTAAAACATGAGCCGCCAGGCGGATGGAATTCAACGATTCAAGAGCCTGATAGCAAGGTCAAGACGCATTGCTGTTTTTGTGGTCAAGGCTGCGGGATAATCCTTAAAACTAAGGATAATGCGGTGATTGGTTTTGACCCGTGGGAAGCTTTTCCTTTTAATAAGGGAAAGTTATGCCCTAAAGGTGTTAAACGCTATATGCAAGGTTCCCACTCGGATCGTTTGTTAACGCCTTTAGAAAATCATCCGGGCAAGGGTTATGGGGCTATTAGTTGGGATGAAGCGTATACTAAGATTGTTGATGCTATTCGAAAGATTCAGCAAGAGCACGGCCGTGATGCCTTTGCCATGCTTTCAGGTGTTTCACTAACTAATGAGAAGTCTTATATGATCGGCAAGTTTGCGCGTGTTGCCTTACAGACAGCAAATTTGGATTATAATGGGCGTCTTTGCATGGTATCTGCTGGGGCTGGTAATAAGAAGGCTTTTGGGATTGATCGCGCGGCTAATTCCTGGGCCGATATTTTAGAAACAGATCTTATTTTATGCACGGGAACCAATGTTTCCGAGTGTTCGCCCATTACAACGGATTATATTTGGAAGGCGCGCGATACGCGTGGTGCTAAATTGATTGTTGTGGATCCACGCATGACGCCCATTGCCCGCACGGCTGATCTTTATCTTCCTGTTCGCCCAGGGACAGATGTTTATTTATTTAATACGATTTTAAATTTAATGATTCAAGCGGGGGATATTGATCAGGCCTTTATAGATCAACATACAACAAACTTTGAAGAAGTAAAGACAACGGTAGCCAAATATAATCCCCAAGATTGTGAACGGGTCACTGGAGTGCCTGCGGCTAATATCATTAAGGCGGCACAATGGTGGGGCAAGGCTAAGCGCAGTTTCTTGCTTCATGCAAGAGGGATTGAGCATCACACCAAGGGTGTTGATAATGTGCTTTCGTGTATCAATATTGTTTTAGCATCAGGCCGCATTGGTCGTGTAGGCTGTGGTTACGCCACCATTACTGGACAAGGTAATGGCCAAGGTGGGCGGGAGCAAGGGCATAAATGCGATCAGTTGCCAGGCAATCGGGATATTACAAATCCTGAGCATCGTAAGTATGTTTCAAGTGTATGGGGAATTGATGAGAAGGATTTGCCGGGCAAAGGTCTTTCTGCCCAAGAGATTGTCAATGCAATCCATGAAGGCAAGATTAAAGGATTAATCAGTATTTGCTTTAACCCATTGGTGAGTTTGCCGGATTCACAATTTACGGAAGAAGCTTTAAAGAAGCTTGATTTCTATGTGGCTATTGATTTCTTTATGAATGAAACAGCGCGTTACGCCAATATTATATTGCCTGGTTCCTTGCATGAAGAAGATGAGGGGACAGCGACAACAGCGGAGGGGCGAGTGGTGCGTATCCAAGCGGCTGTTTCACCACCGGGAGAGGCCAAGATTGACTGGCATATTATTAAAGAAATTGCTAAACGTTTAGGTAAGGAAAAATTCTTTAATTACCAGAAATCAGAAGATATTTTTAATGAAATGCGGGTCGCCTCTCATGGGGGGACGGCAGATTATTATGGGATTTCCTATGAGATGATTGAGAAGAATATGGGCGTTTTTTGGCCATGCCCTGAGATTGGGCATCCGGGAACGCCGCGCTTATTTGAAGGCGGAAAGTTTTATCATCCTGACGGCAAGGCGCATTTTAATGCCGTTGAATACCGCTTAGGTGCAGATTTGATTAATGAAGAATATCCGATTTATTTAACAACGGGGCGTGTGGTTTTTCATTTCCTTTCTGGCACGCAGACTAGGCGTATTGGTTTCTTAACGGATCAATGCCCAGAGCCTTATGTGGAAATTCATCCGCGTTTAGCGGCTAAACATGCGATAGAAGAGGGTGATTTGGTTAGGATCACTTCTCGTCGCGGGAGCATTGAATTAAAAGCCAAGGTGGTTAAAACAATTCGTCCTGATACGATCTTTGTGCCTTATCATTGGCCGGATGGGAAATCGATAAATCGATTAACCCAGCGCGCGCTTGATCCTATTTCAAAGATCCCTGAGTTTAAAATGAGTGCCGTTAATATTCAGAAAGTATATTTCTAAAAGGCCTATATGGAACATGAGTTTTTGGAAGAAAATGATTTATTTATAGATCCTCAGCGTTGCATTGGATGCAAAGCCTGCGAGGCTGCTTGTTCTGAGTGCGCCACCCATCGTGGGGTGCCGATGATCCATTTAGATACCCTTGACCGTCTCAATACGGTTAAGACCGGACCTACGGTTTGTATGCATTGTGATGATCCTGCCTGTGCAGCGGTGTGTCCTGCTGATGCAATTAAGCGCACTGAAGATGGGGTGGTTCAATCTTCATTGAAGCCGCGTTGCATTGGCTGTTCTAATTGCCAGATTGCTTGCCCCTTTGGTGTTCCTAAGGTATTTAAACCACAAGCCCAGATGATTAAATGTGACATGTGTTATGACCGCACATCTATCCAGTTAAAGCCTATGTGTGCCACTGTTTGTCCATCTGAGGCCATTTTCTTTGGTCCTAAATCGCATATTGAGAAGATGCGTAAGAATAAAGCTAATAATAAATTTGTCTTTGGAAAGCAGCATTTAACTACCAAGGTATATTTGATGACAGATTCCAATGCCGAAGCAACAGAAATGGATGTAGTGGCCTTTATGAGCGCAGCGCATTTGGATGAGGGTGAGCCTTGGGTTGTTTAACAAAAGGATAAAGGATGAATCAACCGATTAAAAAGCGATTAAAGCATAAATTTGGGCAATTGCCTAAGTGGGCTGAAGATTTCTCTATTGAATCAACCAAGGACACAGGCATTTCTCGACGGGATTTTATCCGGTTTATGGGCTTGGTATCCTTAGGCTTATTTACGGGTACAGCGGGTGTTTTTATTCGGTCGCTTTTTGAAGAATCAGCAGGTAGCCAAGCCCCAGTTAAGATAGCGGAAGCCAATGCAATGGCGGTGGGGGAGTCAAAGGTGTTTATGATTCCTGGCAAGAAAGAGCCTGCCTTAATGGTGCGCTTGGCTGAAGATAGGTATGTTGCCTACGGTCAGAAATGCACGCATTTGCAATGCCCGGTGCTGTGGAATAAAGAAAAGCATAAGATTATTTGCCCCTGCCATAACGGGGCCTTTGATGTGGAAGATGGTCATGTGCTTTATGGGCCTCCAGAGCGCCCTTTACCACAACTGGAATTAGAGCTTAAAGAAGACGGTATATATTACATCGGTGTTAAGAATGGTAAATTAGTTTAATAATGAGGATGATCCGATATGCGTTTTCGTAATGTTCGTTCAGAAACAGAAAAAACCCTGGAAGGGGTATGTGTCATTATAGCCATCAGTGCTATTTTCTTTCAAATTTGGATATTATCGACGAGTTTGGAGTCGTTATTTCAAGGTAAGAAAGAGCATTTAATAGGTGCAGTATTCTTTTCAGGGATTTGCTTATTTTTTTGCGGACTAACCGCCTGGTTAACCACCTTTCATCATCTTAAAGGCCATCATGAAGGCCGATCCTCGACATACAAAAAAGAAACCCATTTTTAATTAACAGGAAATTAATATGCAAGAACATGCGACAGCTCAATCCTATCGGATACTTTTAGTCAACACCTTGGCGTTCACAGTTTGCTTTGCCGCCTGGATGATTAATGGTGTTTTAGTGACGTTTTTAACGAGCAATCAGGTTTTTAAATGGGGAGCTGTTGAGACGGGTTGGTTATTGGGTATCCCGGTTTTGACGGGTTCATTATTTAGATTGCCGGCGGGCATGTTAACAGATAAGTTTGGTGGTAAGCCTGTTTTTGGGACGCTGTTGTTGATTTGCGCGGTCCCGATGTACTTATTATCGACGGTTAATGATTTCATGGGATTTGCCTTATGCAGTTTTGGTTTTGGTTTGGTGGGGGTCAGTTTTTCGATAGGCATTGCTTTTTCTTCAGTGTGGTTTCCTAGAAAGTTGCAGGGCACAGCGCTTGGAATCTTCGGGGCTGGTAATGCGGGAGCGGCGTTGACCACCTTGCTAGCGCCATGGTTATTAAATGTATTCACACAGCAAGGAACTAATTTGGAAGGTTGGCGTACCTTGCCTAAATGTTATGCGGCGATGCTTTTTATCATGGGTATTGTTTTCTTTATATTCACCAAGAACAAGAAACCTGAATCGCATTCAATGGGTTTTGTCGAGATGTTAAAACCTTTAAAGAACGTCAGGGTATGGCGTTTTGGATTTTATTACTTTTTAGTTTTTGGTTGCTTTGTGGCTTTTTCTCAATGGCTGGTGCCTTATTATGTCAGCGCCTACTATCTACCCTTGGTCACAGCGGGTTTGTTAGCGTCATGTTTTTCCTTTCCTTCAGGTGTTATTCGGGCGGCAGGTGGGTGGTTATCTGATCAATGCGGGGCACGGAAGGTGATGTATTGGGTTTTAGGGTTATCAACTTTGTTTTCATTCTTGTTAATTGTTCCTAAGATGGAGATTTATTCTCCCGGTGAAGGGGTGATGGCAACAAGACCTGGCATTGTTACAAAGATAGAATCATCGGTTATTTATGTGGATGATAAAGCTTATCCGTTGATTGCAAAGGATAATCAACATAAAGATTATGACGGGGATTTGTTAATATTGCCGCGCAAGGAAGTTTGGC
>CAYNTZ010000013.1:0-20892 GCA_964400365.1 uncultured Planctomycetales bacterium
TAAATCCAAAGGCCATTCCATTATTGCCAGTGACTCACTGGTGCCTAAGGATGATCCGACGGTATTATTTACGACTGCTGGGATGCAGCAATTTAAGCCACAGTTCCTAGGCCGCATCGACGGTTTTACCCGGGCGGCTACTGCTCAAAAGTGCTTACGTACTGATGATTTGGATGTGGTGGGTAAGACAGATTTTCACCACACCTTTTTTGAAATGCTGGGGAATTTTTCTTTTGGTGATTATTTTAAGAAGGAAGCCATTGCCTGGGCTTGGGAATTTCTAACGGTTGAATTAAAGCTTCCTAAGGAACGTCTATGGGTTTCGGTTTATAAAGACGACGATGAGGCTTATGGGATCTGGGCAGGAGAGATTAAGATACCGACGGAGCGTATTGTACGTTTAGGAGATAAAAGTAATTTCTGGCCGTCTAATGCGCGGCTTAATGGTCCTAATGGCCCTTGCGGTCCTTGCTCGGAAATTTTCTTTGATTATGGGGTTAATCCAAATTGCCCACAAGGTAATAAATGCGACCCAGATTGTTCTTGCGGCCGTTTTTCTGAAGTGTGGAATTTGGTGTTCACGCAATTTAACCGTAAGGACGGCGGTATTTTAGAACCCTTACCGGCAAAGAATATTGACACGGGTATGGGGTTGGAGCGTTTGGTGGCCGTGGTGCAGGGAAAGAAGAGCAATTACCAGACGGATAATTTTGCCAAGATTCTTGATGTGATTAAAGGGACATTTAAAGCGAATGGTGCCAATTTAACGGAAAGTGAATTCCGTATTGTGGCGGATCATATGCGGGCCATCACCATTGGTTTAGCCGACGGGGTCGTGCCTTCTAATGAAGGCCGCGGCTATGTGATGCGCAAATTGATTGTGGATATTACCGACCTGGCTATTCGTGCTGGTATTCAAAAGCCGGTGATTCATACCTTTGTGGATGTGGTCGTTGATGTATTGAAGGAACCTTATCCTGAGCTTGTCGCGAAGGTGGATGAAATTAAGGTCTTGGTTAAGCGTATTGAAGAAGCCTTTATGAAGGTGCGACGTGAACGTGTGCCTGAGCTAAAGGAGAAAATGCTTGCTGCTCAAGACAAGGCGAAAGATTTGGGTGATATTTTATTCTTATTTCGTGATACTCATGGGCTTACCTTGTCGACGATTATGGTGGTAGCTGCGGAATGCGGGATTGCTCAAGCGGTGTTGGATGAAGCGGTTAAATTATATGAAGCCAAGATGGAAGAGCAGAAGAATCGTTCCCGTGCATCCAGCAAGATGATGGGTGATGTTTTTGCCGACCAGAACTTCGACCTAAATGTGCCCAAGACTGAATTCCTAGGCTATAGCGAAGTAACAGCAGAGGCTGCTGTTTTAAAAATATTTAACGACCAGGGTGAGATTAATGAGGCTTCCCAAGGTCAGTCGGTCAAGGTTGTGTTAAACCGTACCCCATTTTACGCGCAATCCGGCGGGCAGGTGGGTGATAGCGGGGTTTTAATTAACGATGCTGTTAAGGTTTCGATTGCTGATACCCAAAAGATCAATGATGTGTATATTCATGCGGCCACCATCGAGCGCGGCTCGTTAAAGGTGGGGGATAAGCTGACGGCCAGTATTGATAATACGCGCCGTGAGGCGATTATGCGTAATCACACCGCCACCCATTTATTGCAAGCGGCCATGCGTGAGATTCTAGGGGGGCATGTGAAACAGCAGGGTTCATCCGTCGATGAAAATCGCCTACGCTTTGACTTTACGCATCACCAAGGCATTAAGCCGGAAGAAATTGCTAAACTTGAAAGCCGTTTAACCCAGTTTATTGGTTTTAACGATGCGGTAAAAAAAGAAGTTTTGCCTATTGAAGAAGCGAAGAAGCGCGGGGCTTTAGCCTTTTTCGCCGAGAAATATGGCGATGTGGTGCGAGTAATTTCAATTGGTAATTATTCAACGGAATTCTGCGGTGGTACGCATGTGAATACCACCGGTGATATTGAAGCGGTGAAGATTGTCTCTGAAGGTTCTGTTGCCCAAGGGATCCGTCGTATCGAAGCGGTGACCAGTAAACTTAAGGTTAATGAGCTTTTAGCCCAGCGCCAGCAAGAAGAAGCGGCCAAGCAAGAACAGGCACGTCAGCGCCAATTAGACAAAGAAAGGTCTCAAGCGCGTTTTAATGAAATTAAGAATGCGGTGGGTGACGTTGTTGCTGCTGCAGAGGACAAGGGCGGATTAAAAATTATTGTGCAATCCTATACCGATATTGATATGGCTTCCTTGCGCCAAGTGTCCGATTTGTTTAAGAAAAAGGCGCGGTCAGCGGCAGTATTCTTAGGTGCGCGCAATAACGATGACGTGTCAGTGGTGGTGTCGTTAACGGATGATTTAGTGGCCCGTGGTTTAAAGGCCAATGAGTTAGTGGCACAGATTGCGCCCTTGATTAATGGTAATGGTGGTGGCCGTCCTAATTTAGCGCAGGCTGGGGGCAAGAATGTGGCGCAATTAGATAATGCCTTGGCCCGTGCCAAGGATATGTTTTTACAACAAATATGAAACTGATTAAACAAACAGGTCAAAATATCGATAAGCTTTATAACCGTCACCTAACCATGCGTCGCAAGACCGTGGAGGAGAAGGTGCGCGCCATTATCAATGATGTGCGGCTTTATGGGGATGATGCGTTGATTAAGTATACCCGCCGTTTTGATGGTGTGAAGTTAACGTCCCGTCAATTGCGCGTGGCTGAGAGTGAAATATCATCAGCCTTTCAAAATATCACCCCTGATTTTATTGGTCACTTGAAGGTGATTATCAATAATGTCACCTCCTATTATAAGAAGCAGGTGCATAAGCCCTGCAAGGTGAATAATGTTGATGGGGTTTTATTGAAGGAAGTGGTCAAGCCGCTTGATTCTGTGGGGATTTATATACCAGCGGGGACAGCGCCATTGGTGTCTTCGGTGTATATGACCGCAATACCGGCGATTATCGCTGGGGTTAAGCGCGTGGTGATTGTAACGCCGCCTAATAAACAGGGGTTGGTGAATCCATATATTTTAGCAGTGGCCAATCTTCTAAAGGTGACGGAGATTTATAAATTAGGCGGTGCTCAGGCCATTGCCGCTTTAGCGTTAGGGACAAAGACAATCCCCAAGGTTGATAAGATTGTGGGGCCAGGCAATATGTTTGTGACAGAAGCTAAGCGTCAGCTCTTTGGTTATGTGGATATTGATATGCTGGCAGGCCCTACGGAATTGGTGGTGATTGCCAACCGCTATAGCAATGTGGATTTTGTGGTGGCTGATTTAGAAGCGCAGATGGAGCATATCGGCGGGCTTTCGATTCTTTTATCGACCTCGCGCCAATTGATTAAAGAAGTTAAAGCGCGTGTGGCTAATGGCTATTGCATTTATTGTAAGAATATTGAGGAGGCGGTTGAGATTGCTAACAATATTGCCCCTGAGCATTTGCAGATCATGACCAATAATGCCGCCGTGGTGGCTAAGGATATCCGCCATGCAGGGGCCATCTTCTTAGGGGAATATAGCCCCACCGCCTTAGGTGATTATGCGGCGGGCCCAAGTCACGTCTTGCCGACGATGGGGACAGCGAAGTTTTTCTCCGGGCTTAATGTGTCATCGTTTACAAAGAGTTCTCACATTGTTTCTTATTCAAAGAAAGCTCTGGAACGGGTAAGGGAGCCTTTAGAAAAAGTGGCGCAATTAGAAGGTTTAGTCAAGCACGCGGATTCCGTTAATGCGCGGTTTAAATAACAAAGGATAATTATGCGTACAGCAACAATCGAACGTAAATCAAAAGAAACACAAATTAAAGTAAGCTTGAATGTCGATGGGTCAAGCAAGACCAAGATCAAGACGCCCATTGGTTTTCTAGATCACATGATTGAGCTTTTCGCCTTTCATGGTTATTTTGACTTAGATGTGTCTGTTATCGGTGACACCCATATTGATATTCACCACACCAATGAAGATATCGGCATTGTCCTAGGCAAGGCTTTTAAGAAGGCCTTGGGTGAAGAAAAGGCGGGCATCAAGCGCTTTGGTTATGCTTATGCGCCGATGGAAGCAACGGTGGGCCGTTGCGTCATTGATATTTCCGGCCGCGGCTTTTTTAAATTTAATGTCGAGGGAACCCTGCCTGCCCAAAAGGGCACGGATGGATATGAATTTAATCACTTTGAGCATTTTATGGAAAGCTTTGCGCACAATTTGGGCGCGACCTTAAGCTTTACCTTGCAAAATCCTTCAGATGACCTGCACACCAACCTAGAGACTATGTTTAAGTCCTTAGGTTTGGCGCTAGATCAAGCCACCACGGTTGATCCTCGACGTGATGGTCAGGTGCCTTCCACTAAAGGGATTATCGATTAATTTATGATTGCAATCGTTGATTACGGCATGGGAAATTTACGCTCGGTGCAAAAGGCTTTTGAAAAAGTCGGGGCCCAGGCGCAGATTACTACTAGTGCTGCGGATATTCTAAATGCTGATAAAGTCGTGTTGCCGGGAGTAGGGGCCATGGCGCCGGCGATGCAGAAATTGCAGGAGCTGGGGCTGGTTGGTGCGATCCGTAAAGCGATTGATAATGGTAAGCCGTTTTTAGGGATTTGCCTAGGTTTTCAATTGCTGTTTGAGAAAAGCAGCGAGGGTGGCTATGTTGAAGGGCTTAAGGTGCTTGAGGGATCAGTCGAACGCTTCGCCCAATTAAAAGTGCCGCACATGGGCTGGAATCAAGTTCAAATTAAACCTGCAGGCAAGACCTTGTTTGCTGGTCTTAATGAGAATGATAATGTTTATTTTTGCCATTCCTATTTTGTAAAACCTAAGGATAGTGCGATCACCGCAAGCCAAACCAATTACGGCATCGATTACGTGTCCGCGATTGTTAAAGGTAATATCTGGGGCGTGCAATTTCACCCAGAAAAAAGCCAAAAGGTCGGCCTACAAATCTTAAAGAATTTTGCAAATCTATGATTCTAATTCCTGCGATAGATATTAAAGGTGGTAAGGTTGTCCGCTTGTTTCAAGGCAAGTTCTCCGACGTGACGGAGTATGCTGATGATCCATTGGCGATGGCACAGAAATGGGTTGCTTTAGGTGCGCAGTGGTTGCACTTGGTTGACCTTGATGGTGCCAAGGATGGGGCCATGGCTAACCGTGATGTAATTGCTAAGATTGCCCAAACGGTGAAGATTCCCGTCGAAGTGGGCGGTGGTATTCGTAGTGAAGAAACCGTTGATTACTTAATTAATACCGCCAAGGTGGCGCGTGTTATTTTAGGCACCAAGGCGATTGAGAACCGTGAGTTTTTAAAGAAGATGATTGCCCAGTACGGCGATAAGATTTGTGTGAGCCTGGATTGTTCCAATGGATTTGTGGCAGGCCGCGGCTGGGTGTCGACGAGCAATATTAAGGCGACTGATTTAACGCTAGAGCTTGAGGCTATGGGCTTAAGCTGGATGGTTTATACGGACATTGCCCGCGATGGCACCTTGGCAGGTCCCAACTACGAGCAATTAGAAACGATGTTGGCTACCGTTAAGAAAATAAAATTAATCGCCTCCGGTGGGGTCGCCAATATTGATGATGTGAAGAAATTAGCCGGCATGAAGGGTGTCGCCGCGGCCATCACCGGCAAGGCTATTTATGAAGGAAAATTAGATTTTAAAGAAGCGCTAAAGCTATGTTAAACAAACGCATTATTCCATGTTTGGATGTGAAGGACGGCCGGGTGGTTAAGGGGGTTAATTTTGTCTCCTTGAAAGACGCGGGTGATCCGGTTGACTGTGCGAAAGCCTACGACGAAGCGGGTGCGGATGAATTGGTTTTTTTGGATATTACAGCTAGTCACGAGGGTAGAAAGACCTTTATTGATGTGGTGAAGAAAACAGCTGAGTGTGTCTTTATGCCCTTGACGGTGGGTGGGGGCATTAGCAATGTGAATGATATCCGTGAATTATTAAATGCCGGGGCTGATAAGATTTCTATGAATTCTTCGGCGGTTAAGGAACCTGGTTTAATCCGCCGGGCCGCTAATACCTTTGGATCCCAGTGCATTGTGGTGGCTATTGACGCCAAGCGGGTTGGAGACCATTGGGAAGTTTTTACACATGGGGGTCGCAATTCTACGGGTAAAAATGCTATACTTTGGGCTAAAGAAGTAGCCGAGCTGGGGGCGGGAGAGATCCTATTAACCAGCATGGATGCGGATGGCACCAAGGCCGGCTTTGATATTGCCTTAACTAAGGCGGTGGCTGAAGCGGTGAATATCCCGGTGATTGCTTCAGGTGGGGCCGGAAGCTTGGAAGATTTTAAGAATGTGTTTATTCAAACCGGTGCAGATGCAGCTTTAGCCGCGTCGGTGTTCCATTATGGCGAGATCCCGATCCCGCAAGTTAAACAATATTTAAAACAAGAGAAAGTGAATGTGCGATGAGCGATAATAAAGAAATGGAAACGATTCAAATTACCTCGGCAAATTTAGATAAACTAAAATTTACTGCTGAAGGTTTAATCCCGGCCATTGCCCAGGATTATAAGACCGGTGAAGTGTTAATGATGGCCTGGATGAATATTGATTCCCTGCGCGACACCATCAAAGGTGGCAAGGCTTCTTATTGGTCACGTTCTCGTAAATCTTACTGGGTGAAGGGCGAGACCTCAGGGCATTTTCAACACGTGAAGGAAATTTATTATGACTGCGATTGCGATGTGTTGTTAATTAAGGTTGATCAAATCGGTTCTGCCTGCCACACCATGAAGCGCTCTTGTTTTTACAGAAAGATTGAAAAGTAAAAATGAATCATTTATCAAA
The DNA here is from genome assembly GCA_964400365.1 of uncultured Planctomycetales bacterium. GTDB lineage: Bacteria > Omnitrophota > Gorgyraeia > Zapsychrales > Fredricksoniimonadaceae > CAYNTZ01. Next base: position 6,833 of record CAYNTZ010000013.1, read on the forward strand.
AGAAGAGTTTTTAAAGTTATCAGCGCAAGGCAATCTAATTCCCGTCTATAAAGAGATCTTAGGGGATTTGGAAACGCCGGTGTTGGCTTATTATCGACTAGCGTCTAAATCGAAACACTCGTTTTTATTAGAGTCGATTGAAGGCGAAGAGAAGTTTGCGCGTTTTTCCTTTATTGCCCGCGACCCTGAAGTAATTTTACAAAGCAAGGGCAATAAGGCCACGATTACCCGCCGGCTTAATGGCAAGATCTTAAAGGATCAAAAGACCTTCGAAGGTTCGCCGTTGAAGATGGTGCGGGATTTGATGGACAAGTACAAGGCGGTGAATATTCCGCAATTGCCTAGATTCTTTGGCGGCATGGTGGGATTTCTTTCTTATGACTGCGTGCGTTTTTTTGAACGCCTGCCGGATCAAACTAAGGACGATTTGAACCTGCCGGATATGCTCATGGTCTTAGCTAATGACCTGGTGATCTTTGACCATCGCCACCACACCATCAAGGTGGTGTCCTGTGCCTATGTTCCGCAAGAATTGTCCCAAGCGGCCAAAATCAAGATTTATCAGGAGGCAGTCAAAAAAATAGACGCCCTGATCAAGGAATTAAATAAGCCCTTTGCTTTAAAAACAAAGGCCACCAAGTCTAAAAAGTTAAGCATTAAATCCAATTGCACGGAAAAACAATTTACCCAGATGGTGGCAACGGCCAAGAAACACATCACAGCCGGTGACATCATTCAGGTGGTTTTATCCCAGCGTTTTGAAACAACTATTTCAGTTAATCCTTTTGAAATTTATCGCGCTTTACGTGCTTTAAATCCATCACCCTATATGTTTTACCTTAATTTTGGCGATTTTCAACTGGTAGGCGCATCACCTGAGTTATTGGTGCGCTGCGAAGAAGGCCTGGTTGAAACCCGGCCTATTGCCGGCACTCGTCCTCGGGGAAAGACGGACAAAGAAGATGAAGCGCACAAAAAAGATTTGTTAGCAGACCCCAAGGAGAAGGCAGAGCATGTGATGTTGGTTGATTTAGGTCGTAATGACCTTGGCCGTGTCTGCCAAGAGGGCACGGTTAAGCTTTCCGAGTTCATGGGCATTGAAAAATACTCACACGTGATGCATATTGTCTCCAATGTGCAGGGCCAATTAGCTAAAAATATGGATGCCTTGGATGTGTTAGAGGCGTCTTTTCCAGCAGGAACCGTATCAGGCGCGCCAAAAATCCGGGCCATGGAAATAATTGAAGGCTTAGAAGCCCAAAAACGTGGTCCTTACGCGGGAGCGGTCGGATACTACTCGTATTCGAAAAACCTTGATACTTGCATAACTATACGTACAATAGTAGCTTCTAAAGGCAAGGCCTATGTCCAGGCTGGGGCTGGGATAGTAGCTGATTCCAATCCGGCCAGTGAATACACCGAAACAGTCAATAAGGCCCGCGCGCAAGTGAGGGCGATTGAATTAGCGCATCAATAACAACTAAGAAAGGAAGTAAAAACAAATGGAAGTCAGAATTCGATTACAAAAAGCAGGTAAAGCCGCTACAGGCGCATACAACTACCGCATCGTTGCCCTACCTAAACATGGTGGTCGCGATAGCCGTGCCTTGGATATCTTGGGTCACTATGATCCAGCCAAGAAACCCGCCGCATACAAAATCGATGTTGCCAAGGTCGATGGTTGGGTAGCAAAAGGCGCGCAATTAAGCGATACTGTTAAGAGTTTATTAAAGAAATCCAAAAAAACGGCTAAATAAGAGAGAGGATTCCCCATGCCTCAAGATTCCGGATTGACACAACTACTATTTTTGTATGTTCCGATCGGCTTGATTTTTTATTTCTTGGTGATCCGTCCCCAACGCCAACAGCAAAAAAAGATTAAGGAAATGTTGGCTAACTTGAAAAAGAATGATGAGGTGATTACTACCTCTGGCATTCATGGTTCGGTGGCTATTGTCAAAGAGAAGACCGTGGTGGTGCGGGTTGATGAAGGTTGCCGTATTGAATTCGATAAGGAATCAATTGCCGCGGTTAAAAACAATGAAGTCAAAGCTGAAGTTGTTAAATAAATATTAACGAAAGGTTTTAAATGAGCGCGGATTTACGCAAACGTATTTTTATCATCTTGGCTGTTATTATCGGCGCCTTGGCCAGCCTTTTTCCTATTGATAAACGCATTAACCTGGGGCTTGATCTTAAAGGGGGGATGCATTTAATCTTAAAGGTGGAGAATGAAGGCTTGGCCACATCGGAATTAAAGGATGATGCGGTGTTAAAAGCCATGGAAGTGTTGCGTAACCGTATTGATGGGTTAGGGGTGGGTGAAACACTAATCCAACGGCAAGGGGATAATCAAATCCTGGTGCAGTTGCCGGGCGTTACTGACCGCACTAAGGCCTTGGATATGGTTGGCCGTGTTGCTCATTTGGAGTTTCGTTTGGTTGAGTCTGATCCTGTTAAGTTAAAGGAAGCAGAAGCGGGTCAGGTGCCGGAAGGGTATGAATTAAAGGTTAATAAAAAAGAAGGTGGCGGGGCATTGTTGCTGTCTAAGGAGTCAGTATTAGGCGGCGATGCTGTTAAAGATGCCAGGGTTGATTTTGAATCGACTAATATGCAGCCGAAGATTTCCTTAACTTTTAATGATAAGGGAACCAAGGACTTTGGTGATTTAACAACAGCCCATGTGAATGAGCGCTTGGCGATTGTGTTAGATAATGAGGTATTGTCTGCGCCGAATATCCGTGAGCCTATTTTGAGTGGCACTGCTGAAATCACTGGTGAATTCAAGTTTGAAGAAGCTTCGTTGTTGGCCTTAGCGTTGCGTACGGGTTCCCTACCTGTTCCGATTCGTGTTGAAGAAGAACGCACTATTGGGCCACTATTAGGGAAAGATTCTATTGATGCCGGTATCCGGGCAACGATATTGGGTGGGTTATTGATCATTGTCTTTATGTCCCTATATTATTTTATTGGCGGTTTAATTGCGTCCTTTGCCTTAGCGATTAACTTATTGATGATTTTAGGCGGCATGGGTTTATTGAATATCCTTATGCCTGATGCGCAAATGACCTTAACCTTGCCCGGTATTGCGGGTATTATCTTGACCTTAGGGATGGCGGTAGATGCGAATGTGCTGATTAATGAACGCACCCGTGAAGAATTGGATAATGGGCGCCCATTAAATGCGGCGATTAATACAGGATATAGTCGTGCTTGGTCAGCGATCTTGGATTCCCATGTGACCAGTTTAATTGCGGCATTTATGTTGTTTCAGTTTGGTTCAGGGCCTATTAAGGGGTTTGCGGTTACCTTAACGGTTGGTTTGTTGGCTAGCTTGTTCACCTCTATCTTTATTACGAGGGCTTTATTTGCCTGGTTAATCGAAGCGGGTGTGATAAAAAGTTTGCCGATGATGCATGTTTTTAGTAAGCCAAATTTTAATTTCTTAAAGATGAAGAACATCTGTTTTGTTATTTCAGCTCTTTTGTTGGTTTTCTTGACATTTAATTTTATTCAGAAAAAAGATGCGGCTTATGGTATTGATTTTGCAGGTGGGCAGATCCAGGAGTTTAGGTTTGCTAAGGCGGTTAATGCTGACCAATTGCGCGCCATTTTAAAAGAAGAGCAGCTAAGTCATGCGGTCATTCAAACCTTTACCAATGCGCCTGACACGGTGATTATCCGTACGCAAGAGGATATGCATGACAAGATTACAGCTGTTTTAAATAAAAGGATGGTTGATAATAAATATGAAATCCTGCGCGTTGAGAAGGTTGGTCCAGTTGTCGGGGAGGCCTTGCGTGCCAAGGCAAGTTACGCGATTATTTTTGCCTTGTTGGCAATGTTGGTTTATGTTGGTTTCCGTTTCAAGCACTTTGATTTTGCACTGGCCTCGGTTATTGCGATCTTTCACGACGTGCTTATAACCTTAGGGGTTATTGTGTTGATGGGCCGGGAGGTTGACCTTTTGGTGGTGACGGCGCTTATGACAGTGGCCGGTTATTCCATTAATGACAGTATTATCATTTATGACCGTGTGCGTGAGAATGTGCCCAAGCATAAGGCTAGGTCATTGGCGGAAATCATTAATGACAGCATCAACCAAACCTTAGGGCGCACCTTTTTAACCACCTTTGTCACCTTGTTGTCTGTTTTTGCCTTATTCTTTGTGGGTGGTGAAGTGTTAAATACCTTTGCCTTGGTCTTGATTGTCGGGTTTTTGTTTGGGACATATTCAACGGTGTATATCGTGTCCCCGTTATTTTTGACCATGCATGGCAAGAAAAAGTGGTAGAAGTGTGTGTCATTCCCGCGAAGGCGGGAGTCCAATGTAATGTTTAAATCATTAGAATTCCTAGTTGGCCAGAAGGTCAACCTTGATGAAACTGTTAATACTTTAGTCGCCTTTGGGTATACCCGGGCGACTAAAGTTTTTAAAGAGGGTGAATTTGCCCTACGTGGCGGGATTTTGGATATTTATCCGGCCAATTTTGAAATCCCGGTGCGCGTTGATATTGATGATGACACCATTACCACCATCAATGGATTTGACATTGAAACCGCCACTGTTATTGACGCGCATCAAATCCTGTTAGTTGTTCCTTTTAAGACGTCCGCACGTTCAGTTTTTTCTGCTGAAATCCCTTTAAATAATTTTGTTGATATTGAGCAAGGTGATTATGTGGTTCATCATAATCATGGCATTGGCCGTTTTATTGGCTTGCGTCATTTTGACTTAAATAAGGAGCAGAAAGAACACCTGGTTATTGAATATAAGGACGGAGATAAGCTTTTTGTGCCCAAGCATGATATTCACCTGGTGCAAAAGTATGTGTCCTTTACCAAGCGACCAGCCAAGATGCATAAGCTAGGGAGTAAGGAGTGGGTGGCGACCCGCAAAGCTATTGAAAAGAAACTGCGCTTGCTTGCCGCTGAGCTCTTGCGTATTCAAGCCTTGCGTGCGCAATTAGCGGGCCATGCCTATTCTAAGGATAATGAGTGGCAAAAAGAATTTGAATCAAAATTCCCGTTTAAAGAAACAGCGGATCAATTAAAGGCCTGTGTTGAAACAAAGGCGGATATGGAAAATTTAAGGCCGATGGACCGCTTGGTTTGTGGGGACGTAGGCTATGGTAAGACCGAGGTGGCCATGCGTGCCGCGTTTAAGGCCGTGATGGACAATAAGCAGGTGGCTATCTTGGTTCCGACGACGATATTGGCGGAACAGCATTATTATAATTTCAGCCGGCGTTTAGAAGGTTTTCCAGTTAAGGTGGGGATGCTGTCACGCTTTCGCACCAAGGGGGAGCAAAAGGCCATTGTGGCTGATTTAAAGATAGGCAAGGTGGATATTGTGATTGGCACCCACCGGCTTTTATCAAAGGATATTGCTTTTAAGGATTTAGGCTTAGTGATTATTGATGAGGAACAGCGCTTTGGGGTTAAGTCCAAGGAAAAGCTAAAACATTTTAGATTATTAGCGGATGTGTTGACGTTAACCGCAACGCCTATCCCACGTACCTTATATATGGCGATTTCCGGGGCAAGGGATATGTCGGTGATTTCAACGCCGCCGACAAATCGGTTGTCGGTTAAAACCCAATTAATTCCTTTTGATGAAGATATTATTGGTGAGGCTATTCATCGGGAATTAAAGCGGGGCGGTCAGGTGTTTTTCCTGCATAACAGGGTTGAGAATATTGAAACCATTGCTAATGCCGTCAGGCAGCTAGCCCCTGAGGCCAGGATTGCGACGGCACATGGTCAAATGAGCCCTCGCCTCCTGGAGGAAATTATGTTAAAATTCCTCAAGGGTGAAATTGATATTTTAGTCTGTACGACCATCGTGGAGTCAGGCATTGATGTGCCTAAGGCGAACACCTTGATTGTTAATCGTGCAGACCGTTTTGGTTTGGCGGATTTGCATCAATTGCGTGGCCGGGTAGGGCGGATTAATGTGCAGGCCTACGCGTATTTTGTGGTGCCGCCTAAATATGCTCAATCAGAAATAGCCCGTCAGCGCCTTAAAGCCATTGAAAAGCACAGTGACCTGGGAGCTGGTTTCCATATAGCTTTTGAAGATTTACAGATACGCGGCGCAGGTAATTTGTTGGGCGCGCAGCAGCATGGTTTTATATCATCGATTGGTTTTGATTTGTATTGCCGTCTATTAAAAGAGTCAGTTGAGCATTTAAAAAAGGAATTGGAGGCAAAAGATCATGGTAAGGTTTAACATTAGAATTGTTGCCTTGGTAATGGTTGGTATCTTTGTAGTGGTGGGCGGCGCTTGGGCTAAGAGCGGGAATGATAGCATTATTGCAATTGTTAATAGCGATGCCATTACCTTAAAAGACCTGCGTTCCTATATTGCGGGCATTTATGCGCAATTAAAGATTGAGAATAGGAGTTCTCAAGAAATTCAGGAGATTATGGCCACCTACGAGGAAAAGGGCATTAATCAGCTTATTGAAGATCGCCTGATTTTAGCGGCTGCTAATGAAAAGGGGTTGGAAATCCGTCCGGAGGCTGTTGAAAAGCGTTACAAGGAAATCCGTGACCGTTATGCAAGTGAAGATGAATTCTTGACGGTATTAAATGCTCAGGGCATTACTATTGGTGATTTGAAGCGTAAATTGATGGATCAGATGAAGGCTAAGTATACGGTAGACATTGAAGTGCGGCAGAAAATTTTTATTAATCCGCAGGATGTGACAAGGTATTACGATCAGCATGTGAATGAATTTGAACGAAAGACACGTTTGAATTTACAATCAATTTATATTTCATTTGATAAGGGCCGTCAGGAAGCGCGTAATCGGGCAGGTGAAGCCAGGGCAAAGATGATTTCAGGTACGGTTGATTTTGACGCGATTGCCAAGGAGTATTCTGAGGCGCCAAGTGTTGGCACGATAGAGCAGGGTCAAATGGTTCCTGATATTGAGGAGCCCTTATTTAAGCTAAAGCTGGAAGAGGTTTCTGATTTGATTGAGGTTGAGGGTGGGGTGTATGTGTTTAAGGTTATCGGTATTTCGCCTGGCAAGCAGCAGTCCATCAAAGAGGTAAAGAACCAGGTTTATAATAAACTATTTGACGAGCAGTTCCAGACCAAATTCCGTGAATGGATTGAGAAGTTGCGCAAGAAAGCTTATGTCGAAATTAAAGAATAAGGTTATTGCTATTACCCTGGGTGATCCTCAAGGTGTGGGTGGGGAAGTTATTGTGAAGGCATTGAAACGTCCGGAAATTTGTAATGCCGGGCGTTTTGTTTTGATTGGTGATGCCCAACAATTAAAGCAATGCCGTGGGGCTAATATCACCTTGGTTGATGTGCCCTACCGTAATCCTGGGCAAGGGGCGTTAAAATTCTTGGATAGGGCTATTGAATTGTTAAAGGGAGGGGTTGTTGATGCCTTGGTGACAGCGCCTTTATCTAAAGAGCGGGTAAGCCGTTATGCTAAGGATTTTGTCGGGCATACCGAATATTTAGCGCAAGCTTTTGGGGTTAAGAATTTTGACATGATGTTTGTGGCTGATAAGGTGCGCCTGAGTATTGCTACACGTCATTTGCCGTTAAAAAAAGTGCCTCAGGCGATCAATAAAAAACTTGTTATGAATAGCATTGCCTTGATGGATAAAACCTTGCGGGAGCAATTTGCAGTTAAGCGACCACGTATTGCGGTATTGGGTCTAAATCCTCATGCCGGTGAAGGCGGATTATTGGGCAGCGAAGAGCAAAAGCAAATTATTCCAGCTATTAAAGAAGCCATCAAGAGAGGTATTAATGCCACAGGCCCATATCCGGCAGATACATTCTTTATTAAGGATAAGGGTTTTGACGGCATTATAGCCATGTACCATGACCAAGGCTTAGCTCCGATTAAGGGTATGTATTTCAAAGATTTGGTTAATTTTACCGCTGGACTTCCTTTTGTACGCACCTCACCGGTGCATGGCACGGCTTTTGATATTGCAGGCCGCAATATTGCTGATCCCTCATCGATGGTAGCTGCTATTAAACTTGCGGTTGAGCTTACATGAACGGCAATTACCGTCATAAGAAAAGTTTAGGCCAAAATTTTCTGCATGATCAGCGGATTTTGCAAAAGATTGTCGCGGCAGCCTCATTTAATACGGATGATGTGGTAGTTGAAATCGGCCCAGGGCAGGGCGTTTTGACCCGTTTAATTGCGCCCCACGTAAAGAAATTGATTTGCGTGGAAACAGACCGTGACTTGATTGAACCTTTGCGGGCAGAATTTGCAGGAAGTAACGTAGAAATCATCCACGCAGACTTCCTAAAAATTCCCTTCACATTTCCTCTCCCCTGGAGGGAGGGGGCAGAGGGTCCAATTAAAGTTATCGGCAACATCCCTTATTACATCTCAACACCCATCCTCGAAAAAATAATTGAAAATAGCGCCTGTATATCTCAAGCGTTCTTAACCGTGCAATTGGAATTTGGTGAGCGTTTGGCGGCTAAACCAGGTGCAGAGGGGTGTGGGGCCTTAAGTTATTTTGCCTCGTATCATGCGGATGTGAAGATGCTGTTTAAAATAAAGAATGCTTGTTTTAAGCCGGCGCCTAAGGTGGACTCGTGTTTTGTGTCGTTGACCATGAGAGAATTTTCTAATCCGCCTAAAGATAAAGAGCTGATGTTTAAGTTGATCCGGCAGTCCTTTACCCAGCGGCGTAAGACCATTGGTAATGCCTTGTCGGCTATTGTTGAGAAGGATAAATTAAATGCGGTCTTGGCTCAATTGAAGATTTCACCGCAATCACGGCCGGAAGTGTTAAATTTGAATAATTACGTCGATATATCCAATGCGCTTGTGATATAGTATCTGAAAAGCGGCGGGAATATTTCTTCACAGTCAACGCCCCCATCCCCATTAACATGGTCTTGCCGGTTAAGCACTGAAAAATAGCAGGCAAGACCATATGGGGTGTGTTTCCTGTTCAGAAACATTCCCACCGCTTTAAAGAGTATATGGTTACTATTTAAGAGGATTCAATAAAATGGAAAAACGAATTTATTACCATGATACTGACGCTGGCGGTGTAGTTTATTATGGTCAGTATTTATCCTATTTAGAAGAAGCCCGTACTGAGTTTTTAGAACAGAAGGGGTTGTCGGTTTTAGGGCTTAAGGAGCGTGGATTTGTGTATGCAGTGCGGGAGTGTCATGTGGTTTATAAGAGCCCGGCGCGTTATGGGGATAATATTATATGCACGGCTAATTTGACTAAGATTACGGCGGCTCAGATGCTTTTTGAACAAACGATTTTGGATAAAAAGGATAACCGCTTAATGGTGAAGGCTGAAGTGTCCTTGGTCTGTTTAACGCCTGATTTTAAACCAGCGGCGATCCCTGATGATGTCAGGGAGAAATTATTAGGCTAAGGCTTTATGAAATTCTTTACTCCCCAAGAAGCTAATTTACGCTTGCCCTATATTCGTCAGATTGTCGACGATATTTTAGTTAAAGGCAAGCGCCTGCAAGGTTTTGCTATTATGCCGCATCAAACGCCGGATATTGTGCAGGAGGGGCGTCAGTTGGAGGTAGAAATTAATGCGCTGATGAAGGAATTAGAGGCCATTGGTTGTTATTTCAAAGATTGGAATTTTGAAATCGGTTTGGTTGATTTTCCTGCCATTATCCATGGCAAAGAGGTGCTGTTATGCTGGCGTTCCGATGAACCGGCAGTTGAATGGTTTCACGGCTTTGAAGACGGCTACAGCGGCCGCATGCCAATTACAAAAGACTTGGTTATTTCTTAAGGTAACGCTTTCCGAAAAACCCTCCGCAGCCCTTGTTTTTTGCCTATATATAGTCCATACTTTATATAGTATGAGACGATCCCCATGCATCCACATTTTTTTTCTTATAGCCTTTTTTGCTACTTCTATAGGACCTGTTCCTGTTTATGCGCAAGAGTTTAGCTTGCCTAAGCCTGGGGAAATGGTGCGTTTAAGCCCTGCTTTTAACCCACCGATATTAAAGGGTCTTAAGATTCACTCGGATAATCCGTTTAATTTTGAGTTTATTTTAGACCAAGGGGATTGGAAATCTACTCAAGAGCAAGAACAACTTAAAAGTGAGTCCAATAAGCTCATCAAGTATTTTCTAGCTTCCGTAACAGTACCTGAAGATGATCTTTGGGTCAACCTAAGCCCTTATGAGAAAGACCGTATTATCCCTGATGCCTTTGGTAAGACCGAGATGGGGCGGGATATTTTAGCCCAAGATTATTTGCTAAAGCAGATTACTGCCTCCTTGATTTACCCTGAAGAAGAGTTAGGTAAGGAATTTTGGGATAAGGTTTACAAGGAAGCTCAACTGAAGTTTGGAACCACCAATATCCCTATTAATACCTTTAATAAGGTGTGGATTGTGCCTGCTAAGGCCGTGGTTTACGAGAACGTTAAGGCAGGGACAGCCTATGTGATTGAATCCAAGCTAAAGGTCATGTTAGAGGAAGATTATTTAGCGAAGTCAAAGGGATCTGTTTCTGATAATGGTGCGCTTGGCTCACAAATTATCAAAGAAATTATTATTCCCCAATTGGAAAAAGAAGTCAACGAAGGTAAGAATTTTGTCCCTTTGCGCCAGGTGTATCACAGCCTTATTCTTGCCTCTTGGTATAAGAAAAAAATAAAGGATGGTATTTTAACTCAATTTTATGCGGATAAAAATAAAGTCGCAGGTGTCGGATATAGGGAGAGTAATCCAGAACAAATTTATCAACAATACCTCCTAGCCTTCAAAAAAGGCGTTTTTAATTATATTAAAGAAGAATCTGATCTTGCGACCCAAGAACTAATCCCTCGCAAATACTTCTCTGGTGGAGTCAACTTCGGCAAAGAAACAGCGCAAGCCATGACAGTAACAGAAAATTTACCAGCAAACCTAGAGGGGGCGTCATCCTTGGCTATGGTTAGCGCTCAAATTAATGTGGTGGGGGCTATGAAGCCGATTAGTATAAGGCCTAAAGATGGTACGGGTGTATTAGGTGAAACATCGAAATTGATTGGGTCTGATTATTTACAGGTATTGTCTGAAATACAAGTAGCAGATGCTGGCTCAACAGAAGAGCAGAAAATTAATTTCTCATTTCTTAAAGAATCAATACCGGTTGTTGTTGTGAAGGTAAAATCTTCATTAGTTTCTAAATTAAAGGAGTTAGCAAAATCACCTGCTTTCTATGTATGGAGCGCAGGGCATCAGAAATTCTTTATATTTGTTAATGAGGCGTTTAGTGAGAAGATTAGAGAAGAAGCATTGTTTCATGAAAAGCTTGAGATAGCTTTTTTAAGGAAATTGTCAAAAGGGAAGGAGATTGATGGGAAACATGAACATGAAGCGCATGTCTTAGCTTCCATGGTACAGCGGTTTAAATTTACTTTTCGTGGGCTATTTGGGGTGTTAGTGCTAACAGACTTTGACAAAGAGCAGATACAAGGGATGGATTTAGATGCGGTTCAAGCACTACTTAATGAAAAAAGGTCTTGGCATGATAAGGTTAGGAATAAACTAACGTCAATTTTCACAGCGCATACTTCTGAATTTGGCCCTTTGGCTAATGGTGATGAAATAATTTCTTACAATATGGCGTACAGTGAAGTATTTAGGAAAGCCTTATTAGCTAGGAAAAAAGAATTAGAATCGCAACAGCCAGCAGTTTTGCCCCCCCAGCTAGTCCTTACTCCGATTTCGATTAGTTTTGAAGAAAGTAAAGATAAGGTGGCGAGCCTTAAATCGTTTAAAGCCCATGAAGGAAAAGTGAATAGCGTTGCTGTTTCTCCAGATGGGAAATGGATAGCTAGTGTTGGAGAGAGAGATAAGGAAGTTTTTATTTGGGATACCCAGACAAAGGAGCTTGTGCAGAAATTGAATGGTCATAAGGGAGAAATAACGATTGCCGACTTTGACCCGTTTACTAATCATTTAATTACAGGAGGAAAGGATGAGTTTTTGATTATTTGGGGATTAGAAAAGGGAGTGTGGAAAGAGATTGCCAAGTTGGAGAATCCTGTCTCCTATAAGGATATCAATTCGTTATATTTTACCAAGGATAAGATTCAGGCGCTTTTGTACGCAGGAGGAAATCTTGTTTGGGGCAGAGATAATAAATTACAGGATAAAGAAAATCATTTCACCCCCGATTCTTTTACAATTCTAAAGAAGAATGAAAGTTTTATGATAGCTGTTAATAAGAAAGATGGTTATGGGGCGGTTTATTTTGATTTGGATAAACCTCCTATTAAGACGACACATCACGGATTTATTTATTCAGTCGCTTTTGCAAAGAATTCTAATTTGGTTGCAATAGGATCTAATCAGCCTTCGTTGAACATTTGGGATCCTGTATTAAAGAAAGTTGTGAGGACAATCCCAGTTCAATCTGTCCCTAACAAAGTTATCTTTATGAATAATGACCGTTGGCTTGTGGCAGCGGTTAATAGTAAGGTATGGATATGGGATCTTGATTCAGATTCTTTAGATCCATTTTGGAAGAAAGATATAACGGCAAGAGAAATTCAAGCGTTAGCTGTTATAGGCGACAAAAAATTAGTTATTGGTGATGATAGCTGGAGTGACGCAGGTGGGTTTCATGTTTTTGGAAAGGTTACCTTTGTTGATTTTAATGAGAAATTATTTAAGCCGAATAATCCACCTTTGCCAAGTGTCCAGCCATCACAAACACAGGTTTTAAGCCTTGGGAAAGGTATTGATACCGAGCATAAGAAAGGGGTTAGCCTTATTGCTAAAAGCCTTGATGGTAAATATGCGACAGCGGATGCTCAAGGCAAGGTGACTATTTATGATGCTAAAGGGGATGTTTATGTGAGGGTTAATATCAAAGGGCATAATATTTCAGCGATCGCCTTTAGTGATGAAGGTGATCAATTAGCCATAGGTTCTCGTCAAAAAATGGATGATGGTAGTTATGTTTATTTGGTTGATTTAACGAAGCCGTATATGGAATATGCCAAAGAAGACCTTAAAGAGAGGTATTTAGAAGATGAAAAGCAGCGGATTACTTCACTACTTTTTTATAACTATACGGTTGCCAAAGGAAAGAAGATTAATTCATTGCAAGTCAATGTGGTGGGGGGGGATTATCTATTGAATATCAATTCTAATCTTTCAACAATACAAGACTCAACCGGTGGAGGGGATTCTATTTCTTATGTGTTTAGAAAAGATGATAAAGAGAGCACTGCTACTGTTGATTCATCAGGAACTTTTTATGGGTATTCGTCTAAGAGTAACCCACCTCATTTTTCTTGGGTAGGGCATAAGGGAGGTGTGACCACAGGCGTTTGGTTAAATAAGGGAGAATGGTTTTTAAGTGCGGGTCTTAAGGATAAGAGAATTAAGCTATGGTTGGAGGCAGAAGGGGAATTGCTTCAAGAATTCGATAATCCCCAAGGCGTGGTTAAGTCAATAGCTGTGTTAGAGCATGATACTTATTTTGTGACTGGTGACACCGCAGGCCGTGTGGTGTTGTGGAGAATTGGTAGTTCAAGTAAAAGTATCGCTGAAATACCTGTGGGCTTCCCTATTTCTTCCTTAGTAGTAACCAAGGACAATAAGGTAATGGCCGTAGGTGAAAGCAATCAAATTGCGGTTGTTGATGTTAATTTGCAGAATATATTAGCTTCCTTGCCAACGCCATCTACCCCGACTGCAACTCCTTCAGATTTGCAATTGCCTAATACAGCATTGCATGGATGGTCGGCGCATAAGGGTAAGGTTAATAAGATTGTGGCTTCCCCTGATGGCAAGATGATGCTTAGCTTAGGGGATGACGGCAATATGATGTTGTGGGATGTTGACAGCACAGCGTTAATCCAACAGCTCCCTGGTCATATAAAACCGGTGAAGCATGCTTTTTTTGACAAGACGGGCAATCGCTTAATAACAGGTGGAGAAGATGATTATTTAATATTCTGGATAAAAACAAAAAAGGAGTGGAAGGTTCAACATTTAATTCATTTTAAGGTTAAAGGGATGAGTGATGAGTGGTTTAATAATATTGATTTTCCTAATGATAATG
>CAYNTZ010000014.1:0-20869 GCA_964400365.1 uncultured Planctomycetales bacterium
TTAGCAATTGATGCAATTATCAACCAAAAGGGGCAAGGGGTGTATTGCTTCTACGTGGCGATTGGCCAAAAACGTTCGACGGTTGTGCAAGTGTATGAGACCCTTCGTAAATATGGGGCGATGGAATATACGACGATTGTAGCTGCAACTGCTTCTGATCCGGCGCCCATGCAATTTTTGGCTCCTTATTCAGCGACTGCTATGGCTGAATACTACCGTGATAATGGTAAGCATGCGTTGATTGTCTATGATGACTTAACTAAACAAGCCCAAGCGTATCGTCAACTGTCCCTATTATTGCGCCGCCCGCCAGGTCGTGAAGCTTACCCGGGTGATATTTTCTATTTACACAGCCGTTTATTGGAACGTGCCGCTAAATTGTCTGATAAGAAAGGGGCTGGATCTTTAACCGCCTTACCTATTATCGAAACCCAGGCCGGTGACGTATCTGCCTATATTCCAACCAACGTTATTTCAATTACCGACGGGCAAATCTTCCTTGATTCTGACTTACATAACGCCGGTCAGCGTCCAGGTATTAACGCTGGTTTGTCAGTGTCCCGCGTTGGTGGTGATGCGCAGACAAAGGCGATGAAACAGACGGCAGGGAGCTTACGTTTGGATTTAGCGCAATACCGTGAATTAGCAGCTTTCTCGCAATTTGCCTCTGATTTGGATGCAGCGACCCGCAAGCAATTAGACCGTGGTAAACGCTTAATGGAAATCATCAAACAAGGTATCCATGTGCCGTTGCCGGTGGTTAAGCAGGTTGCGATTATTTTTGCTGGTACCCAAGGCTTCTTGGATGATGTGCCGGTTAATAAGGTGAAGGCATTTGAAGAATATCTTCATATTCAAATTGATACGAAGTACCAGGATTTCGTCACGCTCTTTAACGCCAAAGGGGCAATGAGCGATGAGGTGAAGGATGCCTTAAAGAAGATTTTAACGGAAGTTAAATCAACATTTTCAACCAAGGCGTAATTTCTACCTATGTTAGGCATTAAAGAATTTAATAAAAAAATTGGCTCCTTAAAGAACACGCGTAAGATGACTAAGACCATGAAAATGGTTTCAGCCGCCAAATTCAAACGCGCGCATCATGCCCAGCATAATGCCTTAGTTTATGCTAAGAAGTTACAAGAATTAATGTCACGCGTTTCCTCTTCAGGAAGCGGTGGGCATCCTTTAATGGTACCTAAGAAGATTGTTAAGAATATTTCTGTCGTGGTTTTTACTTCAGATAAGGGCTTGTGCGGCGGTTTTAATAATAATTTGATCCGTAAGGTGCGCCTTTGGTTGGAAGAGCGGCGTGTTGCGGGGGATAAGGTAACAGTAAGTTTTTGTGGTCGACGGGGATATATGGCTTTTCGTCGTTCCCAAGAAGTAGGTGTTTTCTATGAGAATGTTACCTTAAAGCCTAGTTTTGCAGATGCGCTTAAAATTGCTAATGATGTATCGCAGGCATTTTTGCAAGGTAAATGTGATGAGGTTTACTTATGTTACAATCATTTTAACGGACCTATTTCCCAAGTGCCGGTCATTGAGAAATTATTACCCTTGCAAGCAGAGGCATTAGCCAGTAAGGATGTTAAGCCTATTATTGCTGATTATATTTATGAACCGGAAACGGAAGAGATGTTTCAATTCCTGGTTCCTAAATTTTTAAATTTTAAGATATTCTTTACCTTGTTAGAAAATGCGGCCGGTGAACATGGGGCGCGCATGTCAGCGATGGACAAGGCGTCATCCAATACGGCTGATTTGATTGATAAATACACCTTATTGCGTAACCGTGCCCGTCAGGCATCCATCACCAAGGAATTAATTGAAATTATTTCAGGAGCGGAAGCGTTAAAGTAGTCTAACGTTTAAGAAAGGTTGTTCTTATGTCTAATGTTAAAGGAAAAATCACTCAAGTGCTCGGCGCCATCGTCGACGTTTCTTTCCCAATCGGTTCTTTGCCGGCGATTGGCAATGCCTTAAAGACAAATAATAACACCATCAGCGACAAGGCTGATAATTTAACCCTCGAGGTAGCCCAGCATTTAGGGGATAATTTAGTGCGTACCTTAGCCATGGATAGTACGGATGGCTTGATTCGCGGCCAAGAAGTGCGGGATACCGGGGCAGGTTTAATGATGCCGGTAGGGGAAGGCACCTTGGGTCGGGTTATGAATCTGTTAGGTGATCCTGTTGATGAAGAAGGCCCTATTGTGGCGAAGAAATATATGCCGATTTTCCGTAGCGCTCCGGATATTGCAGAACAAGACACCAACACCTCTATTTTGGTGACGGGAATTAAGGTTGTTGACTTATTAGCGCCTTACCGTAAGGGGGGGAAGATTGGTTTATTTGGTGGTGCTGGTGTGGGTAAAACTGTTTTGATTCAAGAATTAATTAATAATGTGGCTAAGGAACATGGTGGTTATTCTGTATTTGCGGGAGTTGGTGAACGCACCCGTGAAGGTACTGCGCTTTATAAGGAAATGAAGGAAGCGGGTGTTATTAATAAAACATCCTTAGTTTATGGGCAAATGAATGAACCTCCAGGTGCGCGTGCCCGCGTGGCCTTGTCTGCTTTGACTGTTGCTGAATATTTCCGTGATGAAATGCGTCAGGATGTGTTGTTATTCGTCGATAATATTTTTCGTTTCACTCAAGCGGGTGCTGAAGTTTCGGCTTTGTTAGGTCGTATTCCGTCGGCAGTCGGTTATCAGCCAACCTTGGGAACAGACATGGGTGAATTACAAGAACGTATCACATCGACGAAGAACGGCTCAGTTACCTCCATTCAGGCGATTTATGTTCCAGCGGATGATTACACTGATCCCGCTCCTGCTGCAACCTTTGCTCACTTGGATGCGACGACCGAGTTGTCCCGTCCTATTGCCGAGCTTGGTATTTACCCGGCGGTTGACCCCTTAAGCTCATCGTCGACAATCTTAGCCCCGGAAGTGGTGGGGGAAGAGCATTATAAGGTTGCCCGTGGAGTTCAGGAAATTTTACAAAAGTATAAGGAACTGCAAGATATTATCGCGATCTTAGGGATGGATGAACTTTCTCCTGAGGATCGTTTAGTTGTCGAGCGTGCTCGTAAGATTCAGAAATTCTTATCCCAGCCGTTTCATGTTGCTGAACAATTCACCGGCATGAAGGGTAAGTATGTGCAGTTAGAAGATACAGTCCGTTCTTTTAAGGAAATCTTAGAAGGAAAACACGATGCCTTGCCGGAAGGTGCATTTTACATGGTCGGTAATATTGAAGAAGCTGTAGCTAAGGCGAAAACACTATAATGTTTAAACTATCTATTATAACCCCTGCGGGGACAGTCTTCGACGGAGATGTTGATTCCTTGGCTGCGCCTGGTTTAGAAGGCGGTTTTGAAGTATATTCCGGCCATGCGGCGATGATGACGGCGTTGGCAGCAGGCGAGGCGCGTGTCAGGCAAGCCGATAAGCTGCTAAAGTTCTCTATCGATAGCGGCATCTTGGAAGTAACTCCATCACATAACGTCCTTCTTTTGGCAGATCAAGCAGTAGCGAAAATCTAAGCAATGTCCTACGACCCAACACAGCCCCCGGAAGATAAGAAAAGTTTGCTTAGTGTTATCGCGCATTCTTTTTTTGTGGTACCTTTTTTATTAGCAGTGTTTGCGGTGTTGTTTTTTTGTGCGGTGCGTTTATTGACCATGGAAAAACATAGCGCGTATGATTATTTAAATGATGTGCAAGAAGGCGGTGCTACTAAACGCTGGCAGGCGGCTTTTGAATTATCGCGCCTCTTGGCTAATAAATCAGAAATTCCCAAAGAAGAAAAGTTTATCACGGATCTCTCTAATGCATTTGTAAAATCAAAAAATGACGACGATCGTGTCTATCAATATTTAAGTTTAGCGATGGCTCGTACGGGTGATCAGCGATTCACTGATGTCTTGCTAAAAAATATTGATGAAGAAAAAAGTGAAAATCTTTATGCAATTATTTCTAGCCTTGGTATACTAGCTGATAGTAAAGCCGTTGATGTTCTTTTGCCATATTTGAAAGATGACAGTGAGCGTATCCGTTTAGCAACAGTTATTGCCTTAGGACAGATTGGTGACACCAAGGCTGTTGATGCCCTAAGGGATAGGTTGACTGACGCGCAGATTAATGTTGCATGGGATGCGGCGATCGCCTTAAGTAAAATGGGGGATAGGTCAGGTAAGGATTTAATCCTCAATATGTTAAGTCGTGACTATTTAAGTGGTTTTACAGCGATTGATGCCCAGGAACAAACCAAGATTATTGCAGTGACCATTCAAGCTGTAAGCAGTTGGAATGATGAAGATATTAATAAAGTTTTAAATAAACTTTTTGAATCGGATAAGAATATGAATATCCGTAATTTGGCCAATAAAGCATTAAAGAATAATCCGTAAAATAAATTATGTCAGAACAAAAACCTATAACCCCAAATCCAACAGGAGCTCCAGCAGCTCCTCAGTCAATGGAACGCCGTGAGTTTATTAAATGGTCGGTTGTGGGCTGGTCTGCCTTTGCGGCGGTGGTTGGCGGCTATAGCTCCATGGTTGTCCGTTATTTATTTCCCAATGTGCTTTTTGAACCGGTGCAAACCTTCCGCGCTGGTTTTCCCGATGAATATGAGCCGCGTACAGTCTCAGAACGTTTCAAAGACCAATATGGTGTTTGGATTGTGCGTGATGAAGAAAAGATTTATGCCCTCTCAACGGTATGTACGCATTTAGGTTGCACCCCTAATTATGCCCCGTCGGAAGGTAAATTTAAATGCCCCTGCCATGGCAGCGGTTTTTACACCAATGGTATTAATTTTGAAGGCCCAGCCCCACGTCCTTTAGAACGTTTTAAGATTGTGCTTTCCGACGAAGGCGATATTTTGGTTGATAAGACAAAAAAATACCAAGAAGAAAAGGGTGAGTGGTCTGACCCAGAGTCTTTTATTTTAGTGTAGGTTGATGCCTCATTGATGGGGCGTTGTTATGGAGTTTTAAAAAATGAGTAATACACCAAATCCGCTAGCTGTTATTTGGGACAAGTTTAAAAATACGCAAGTCTACCGTTCGATTTTCCGCACCGGGGTTCCGGTGGTTACCCATCGCCAACGCATGATGGTGATGCTAAACAGCGTCTTTTTGCATTTGCATCCGGTGCGTCTACCTAAACATGCCGTGAAAGTCCGCTACACCTGGTGTATGGGCGGTTTATCTTTTTTTATTTTCTTAGTCTTGACAGTGACGGGCATCTTATTGATGTTTTATTATCGACCAACGGTAGAGTATGCTTATGGTGATACCACTGATTTAGGCCAGCAAGTCCCGCTTGGCATTATGCGTGAAATCCACCGTTGGGGCGCGCATTTGATGGTTATTACCGTTTGGTTGCATATGTTCCGGGTTTTTATGACAGGTTCCTACAAGCCGCCGCGTGAATTTAATTGGGTGGTGGGTGTTATCCTTTTAGTCTTGACCATGTTGATGAGCTTTACCGGTTATTTATTGCCCTGGGATCAATTAGCGATCTGGGCGATTACGGTTGGTTCTAACATGGCAGGTGCTTCACCTTTTGTAGGGATGGGTGGACCAGGGGCTTCCTTGTTGGCTATTGGCGATGTTAATTTTGTGACATCAGTGTCCGATGCGCGTTTTGCGATGTTAGGTGGGCGTTTTGTTGGTGAGTCAGCCTTATTGCGTTTCTATGTGCTGCATTGCATAGGACTGCCTTTTATTATCATGATTTTTATGATTGTTCACTTTTGGCGGGTGCGTAAAGACGGCGGCATTTCTGGGCCAACGTAATCAATTAGGAAAAACTAATGGAAGCTATTAAGGATTTTATCAATATCATTGCCTCGCCTAAATACTTATTTAGTATTGTGCTGTTGGCGTATTTGATTATTTTCCCATCTTTTCCTTTTTTTCAAAAAATTCATGACTTGCTTCGGGTTGACAGGTTATGGACCAAGAAGGGGGGCATTGGCTTATTTAGTGTGCTCACCGTTTTCTTTGGCTTTGGCTTAACCGATGCTAATTTCCGTCTAATTGTTTTAAAGCCGGATAATGTGCCGATTGTAGCCTTGATTTTCTTAGTTGCATTCTTTCTGTGGTTAGCCATGGCTCAAGCAATGGAAAATGATGCGTCCATTGCCAAGGGCGGCAAGCCTAAGGAATGGGCTGAATCCCGTGAAAAGGTCTTGGTTTTTCCGGATTTAGTTTACATTGAATTTATTTCTTTAATTGTGGTTGCTGCCATTTTAGCGGTGTGGGCCACTGGTTTACCTGCGCCATTAGAAGATCCAGCTAATCCCACGGTATCTCCAAACCCCTCAAAAGCGCCTTGGTACTTTTTAGGGTTACAGGAAATGCTGGTTTACTTTGATCCTTGGATTGCGGGCGTCATGTTCCCGACGGCTATTCTAGTTGGCTTTATGGCCATTCCCTATTTAGACAAAAACCGTAAGGGTCTAGGCTACTACAGCTATCAAGAGCGCAAGATGGCTATTAATATTTTCATGTTGTTTTGGTTAGTCTTTTGGGTGTTCCTTATTATTGTAGGGACATTTTTGCGCGGACCTAATTGGAATTTTTTTGGGCCGTTTGAATTCTGGGATCATACAAAATTGGAAGCCTTAAATAATATTAATCTTTCTGAATTGGTTTACATGATTGGTTTAAATCAGGGTATGCCAACTAATATCTTATTGCGTGAATTGCCAGGCTTTGGGGTGCTTTTTGTTTACTTTGGCCTATTGCCAGCGATTTTAGCCAAGACCCTTTTAAAAGATGTATATGAAAAATTAGGGCCGGTGCGTTATACCCTTTTTGTCGTGCTTTTATTAATGGCCTTTTCCTTGCCTATTAAAATGTATTTACGCTGGTTCTTTAATATTAAATATATCGTCGCTATACCGGAATTTTTCTTAAATATTTAAGGATTTTATGGCAGAGCCCAACAAGCCCCAATTACCACCTGAATCACATTACGATCCAAAGAAGCTCGATAAAATATTTGCTGTCGCGGCAGTGGTGTTATTGATTGCCCTGATGGGAATTTTTGCCAAGGATTTTAGCCGTGAGTGGAAGCCCTACCAACGCCAATTTAAAGCTTTAGAATTAGAAAAGACCCGTATCAAGGTTGATGCGGAAAGCAAGGTATTAGCCAAAAATGACGAATACCAAGCTGTTGTCAAACAATTAGCTGATGCTCAAGCTAATTTAAAATCACAAAACGCGCAAATTCAAGCTGTTCAAAAAAAGATTAAGGCGATTGAAGCCACCAAGCGTTTGCATGTGCAAAAATCCCAATTTGCCAAGGCGGAATACGATGCGCTTAAATATAATTATGAAGTAGCGGCTAATCATCATAAAAGCAATGCCCCGCAATTAAAAACAAAATTGGATGCGTTAAAGAAATCTATTGAGGATATGCGCCTCACCGTGGAAGCTGATGAAGCTTCACTTAAAAAAGAGACAGAAGCTTTGAAAGGCATTGAAAGTGCCTATAAAGATTTGGATAAGAAGCGGTATAATTTTGCTAAACGTTTAGAGATTTTAGAACGCAAATTAAAACGCACAGATCCAGAAGTGATGTCTGTCCCTAATCAAATTGCTGATTATGTGCGCGATTGGCCCATCCTTGAGTTAGCTAACCCTAATTATAAGATCCGCCAAATTGTCTTAAAAGATATCCCTGAAGATGTTAATTTCATGAAGGTGCAGCGGGTGGATCGTTGTACCACCTGCCACTTGGGTATTGATAATCCTGATTTTAAGAATGCGGCCCAACCTTTCCGCAGTCACCCGAATTTAGAATTATTCATGGATAAAAATTCGCCGCATCCTGTAGATTTATTTGGCTGTACGTCTTGCCATCAAGGTCGTGGGCGGGGGACAGATTTCACCTCAGCCTCACATACGCCCCGAAATGCTGAACAACGCAAGATTTGGGAAAAGAAATATAATTGGAAAGAATTGCCTCACTGGGAGCAGCCAATGTTTCCCGCCCAACATACCCAAGCTGGGTGTTTTAAGTGTCATGAGTCCGAAGAAGTGATTAAAGGTGCTGAAAAATTAAATCTTGGTCTTAATTTAATTGAACGTGCTGGCTGCTATGGCTGTCATACCATTGATAAGTATAAAAATTGGCCTAAAAGTGGTCCTAATTTAGAATTTTTAAGCGCTAAAACGACAAAAGAATGGGCTTATCATTGGATTATTGATCCAAAATCCATCCGTCATAATGCCTGGATGCCTTCGTATTTTAATCAAAGCAACAATAATGACCCAGCCTCAATTAGACGTGGTGAACAAGAAGTTTTATCCATGGTGGCATTTTTATTCAATAACAGTAAAACCTATACACCTCAAACCGTGGCAGGCGAGGGTGATTTTGTTAAAGGTAAGGAGCTGGTCGCCTCTTTAGGTTGTATGGGTTGCCATCAAGTTGAACCTGATAAAAGCGATATAAAACGTGACCGTAATCAATTACATAAGGAGTTTGGGCCAAATTTAATTGGTTTAGGCAGCAAGACTAATCAAAATTGGTTGAAAGATTGGCTAAAAGATCCTAGCCGTTATCACCCACAAACAAAGATGCCAGATATGCGTTTATCCGATAAAGAAGCCGCGGATATTGCCGCGTATTTATCCCAAGATAAATCAGCTCAGGTTTCTAAACCTGTTCCGGTTGTTAATGAAGCTATTCTAGATGGTATTGTTATTGATTTCTTGAAAAAGTCGACGAGCATGGATCGGGCCAAGGGCCAATTGAAGGAAATGGACAAGAATGCAAAATTAATCTTTGCTGGTAAATTATTGGTACGTGAATATGGCTGTTACGCTTGCCATAATATCCCAGGATTTGAAAATGAAAAACCCATTGGGGTTGAGTTAACCCAAGAAGGAACGAAGAATATTCACCGCTTGGATTTTGGCCTGCTTCACATTGAGCACAGCAAGCAAGCTTGGTTTAAACAAAAATTAATGGATCCACGTATTTTTGATAAGGGTCGCGTGCTTCAACCGTTAGAACGCATCAAGATGCCTAATTTTGATTTCACCGCTGATGAAGCTGATGCCATTACCACCGCCTTAATGGGCTTTGTGAAGGACAGGCCTAATGCCAATATGATGCCCAATCAAGGGACAGGGGCTCAGTTTATTAATGAGGGCCGAGCCTTGGTCCGCCAATTAAATTGCCAGGGCTGTCATAACATTGAAGGGGATGGTGGGGTTATTCAATCATCCGTGCATGATTGGTTAATGGCCTATCAGGGCAAGGATGCGACCGAAGCCAAATCCATGACTGCTTCTTTTTCACCGCCGAGCTTGTTGGGTGAAGGGGCCAAGGTTCAAGCGCAATGGTTATATGAATTCTTAGCTAAGCCATCCACCATCCGTCCTTGGGTTTCGGTACGCATGCCAAGTTATAGCTATCATGCCGGTCAAATTAATTCCTTGGTTAAATATTTTAACTACCTAGATGGCCAGGAATTTCCATTCACCGATATGTATCATCCGAATTTATCCAAGGATGAATTTGCGGCTGCTGAAAATATGTTTTCAAAGGAAGTCTTTGGTTGCACCCAATGCCATGTGGTTGGCAATCAATCGCCCAGTGGTTCTCAAGACAGCTGGGGCCCAGACCTAGGTTTAGCCAAGCGCTTAAAGCCTGATTGGATTGTCAAATGGTTGACTAATCCACCAGAATTATTACCAGGCACCAAGATGCCGGTATTCTTTGATCCAGCTAATTTTGAAAGCGCTGGCCCTCCGGATATCCTAGGTGGGGATGAGCATCGCCAAATTAAGGCATTGCGGGATTATTTATTGACAATTTCCAATGATCCTAGTCAATTCAAAAAAGAAACAACCAAGCCTGTTCCTGCGCCAGCTGCAGGGGCAGATGGTAAATAACGACGATGCTCGTTAAGATTCCGTTATTATCCTTCCTGATTTTCGGGATTACCTATCCGCTATTTTTATTATTATCTGCTAAAGATCCCATCAAGCATAATTTCCACCGTTTCCAATTAGGCTGTCCTGTGATCATGGCTGGCCTTGCCATTATCGGCTTATGGTTTTATCCAGTTCCTGTAGATCTTTCCCTAAAATACGCTTCGTTGTTTTGGCTGGCTGCATTTTTATTGATCACTGCTTTAAACTGGAACAGGCCAGCGGTTAATCCCTGGGGCATTGCGATTGTTGCATTGTGGGGTCTTAAAGTTTTTGCTGATATTTATAGCCAATTAATATCAGCCCATGCATTGGAAATTTTGATTAGCATTCTAAGCGGTTTTATTGTGTCATCCGTTTTCTATGCGATGAATCTAGGTCATTTTTATTTAAATGTACATGGGCTTAATATCAAACATTTAAAAATGGCAACGATTGCCTTTGCAGTGCTTTTAGCCGTGCGTTTAATATGGAATATTTTTTATATTAGTACGGGTCAAGTGATACAAGGAGGGGAAGAAATCTCCTTATTGCATTTCATGATGACCGTTGACGGATTCTTCGTATGGGTGGCGCTATTTTTTGGCACCTTGTTTCCATTAGGGGCTAGTTATTTTGCTTTCGGCACGTTAAAACTAAAAAACACCCAAGCCACGACGGGAATCCTGTACGTCCTGCTTAGTGCCGTGCTTCTAGGTGATTTAGCTTATAAATACTATTTATTGAAATATTCCATTCCGTTATAAATTGAAGAATAATATGGAGGATGGCTGGGCAGGTGTTATGTTAAGGCACAGTTTGGGATTTTTTCCCAAGGTTTACGAAGATTTACAGTGAATCTTTCAATATACAAAATTTTCTATAAGACAGATGAACTGTAAACTGAAGTAAACGGGAAAACTATTGCAAATAGCCTTGTACTCATTGGCCAGAAGCCAATGGGTGGAAAAATATCCCGTGCCGTACATAACACCTGCCCAGCCATCACAAAGCATATGTCTACGATTTCTAAATTTTGTGATAAATGCAAGAAGTACACCAGAAGTGACATTACTGACGGGTGTGAACTTGTCTGCCTGCACTGCCAACATCCTTTTGGTAAGATTGAAACTGCGGCTCATGTTTTAGACCGTTGCCCGGTATGTACCTGCAGGCAATTTTATACGGATAAAGATTTTAATCAGGTGATTGGTTTTCTAGTGATGGGGGTGGGTATTGTGCTGGTGCCTGTCACCTATGGTTTAAGCCTGCCGGTTTTTGCCTTGATTGACTGGATTATCTATAAGAAGGTGCCAAGGCTCGTCGCCTGTTACCGCTGCGGGGCGGAATTCCGTGGGCTTCCCATCCCCGAAGGCTTAAAACCTTTTATGCATCATATTGGCTTAAAATACGATAAATACCGTTAATACGTAGTATTGCGTATTGTTTTAACGTATTCATATTTATAGAATATTTGCGATAAATTGTTTATTCCTGTCTTGACATGAGGGTATGGTTATAGTAATTTGAATGTACATAAATGATTGTAAATAAGCAATTTATCGTCGATTTTAACATATATTTATTAATTATTCTAATGTAAGGAGTTGCTATGAAAGTTATTTTAAGTGTTGTTTTTACCATTTTGTTAGCCACAAACGTTTTTGCCGGCGGGACTGTTAGTGGTACGATTAAATTCGAAGGAGATGCTCCTAAATTTAAAGAAATAAAGATGGACGCTGACCCGGTGTGTTTAAGCCATCACAAAGAGCCTGTTTTGCCTCAAACCTTGCTTTTAGGTGAGGGGAACACCATGGGAAATATCTTTGTCCAAATCAAGAATGCCCCGCAAGGTAATTACACGGCTCCAGCTGATGTGGTGGTAGTGGATCAAAAAGGCTGTGAGTATGCGCCCCATGTTTTTGCAGTACAGGCAGGGCAGAAGGTAAAGATTTTAAACCCGGATGGCACCTTGCATAATGTGCATGCCATGTCAAAGGTTAACCCTGAATTTAATTTAGCCATGCCTAAATTCCGCACTGAAGTCGAGAAAACATGGGATAAAGCAGAATTTATGTTTGCTTTAAAATGCGACGTGCATCCTTGGATGACCGCATGGATGAGTGTGATGGCGCATCCATTTTTCGCTGTGACCAAGGCAGACGGCAAATTTGAAATCAAGGATTTACCAGATGGTACCTATGAAGTGGAAGCTTGGCATGAAAAGCTAGGCACCAAGAAGGCTAGCGTCACTATTACTGGTGGTGCCGCCCAAACTGTTGATTTTACTTTTGCAGCTCCTCAAAAAGGTTAATTGAAAAGGATACTCGTTCATGGAACACGCTCACGACCATCATGATTTGCCTTTTTGGCGCAAGTATATTTTCTCAACCGATCATAAGATTATCGGTATCCAGTATGGCATAACAGCCTTAGTTTTTCTTTTATTAGGCTTTGCCATGATGCTGTTAATGCGTTGGCAAATAGCTTATCCTGGTCAAGCCTTTCCTATGATTGGCGCTTGGTTTGGTGAGAATAATATGCCAGGCGGCGTGATGCTACCTGAATTTTATAATCAGCTTGGTGCCATGCATGGGACCATCATGGTGTTTTTGGGTGTTGTGCCTTTAGCTGTCGGTGCCTTTGGTAATTACCTAGTTCCTTTACAAATTGGGGCAGGGGATATGGCCTTCCCAAAACTTAATATGGCATCCTACTGGGTTTATTTTGTGGGTGGTGTGATCATGCTATTAAGTTTTTTCTTGCCCGGTGGGGCGGCAAATTCCGGTTGGACATCCTACCCGCCGCTGTCTAATTTAGCAACAATTGGCCAAACCGCGTGGTTGGTGGGCATGGTGTTCTTAATCACATCATCCTTGCTTGGCGCAGTTAATTTTTTAGTCACTATTTTTCAATTACGTGCCCCTGGCATGACCTGGGATCGCCTGCCGTTTTTTGTTTGGGCGCAATTGGTTACTTCATTTTTATTGTTATTGGCCTTTCCTCCGCTGGAAGCAGCTGGTGTCCTGCAATTAATGGATCGCATTTTTCACACCTCGTTCTTTTTGCCAAGCGGCTTGGTTGTCAGCGGCCAGGCGTTAACGGTCAGTGGCGGTGGTTCTGTATTATTATGGCAGCATTTATTTTGGTTCTTGGCTCACCCTGAAGTTTATGTTTTAATTTTGCCTGCGTTAGGTATTATCACAGAAATTATTGCCAATAATATTCGCAAGCCCATTTGGGGCTTAAAGACAATGATCTATGCCATTATTGCTTTAGGCTTCCTATCTTTTATTGTGTGGGCGCATCACATGTATTTGACCAACATGGGTACGGCCATTAGTGCTTTCTTCCAAACTACGACGATGATGATTTCTATCCCATCGGTTATTGTCTTGACGTGTTTGCTTATTACTCTTTGGGGTGGGTCAATTCGTTTTAATACGCCCATGCTTTTTGCCTTGGCTTTTTTACCAATGTTTGGTATTGGGGGATTGACAGGCTTGCCTTTAGGTTTGTCATCACCTGATATCCATTTTCATGACACCTATTATGTGATTGGGCATTTCCATTATGTGGTTGCTCCAGGCACCATCTTTGCCTTATTTGCAGGTGTTTATTACTGGTTCCCCAAGATGACGGGCCGCAAGATGAATGAGGTTTTAGGTCATTTGC
The DNA here is from genome assembly GCA_964400365.1 of uncultured Planctomycetales bacterium. Taxonomy (GTDB): domain Bacteria; phylum Omnitrophota; class Gorgyraeia; order Zapsychrales; family Fredricksoniimonadaceae; genus CAYNTZ01. Next base: position 13,625 of record CAYNTZ010000014.1, read on the forward strand.
ATTTCTGGCCGTCCTTAATCTGTATGAATTTTGTTTTCTTCCCCATGTTATTACAAGGTTTAGCAGGCATGAACCGCCGCATGTACGACGGGGGAGCTAGTTACACGCATAATCAAAGCGTTTTGCAGTTAAATGAAGTTATTACTGTAGCGGCCTTTATTATGGCTGCCGCCCAAATATTCTTTATTGTAAACTTACTTTGGAGCATGTTTAAGGGGCCTAAGGTAACAAGTGATAATCCTTGGGAAGCGACTACCTTGGAATGGGCAACGCCAACGCCTCCAGGACATGGTAATTTTACGCATCCTGTAGAAGCCCATCGTGGGCCTTATGAGTATAGCGTACCAGGTGCCACTAAAGACTTTAGTCCGCAATTTGAAAAGTAAAGGATGCCTATGAGCGCAAGCAAAGAAGTTGAATTAATTCCTTATATAGTTGAAGAGCGTCCGGATACGGGTTTTAATAATGCCACCTTAGGCATCTGGTTATTTTTAGCATCAGAAATCATGCTCTTTGGTGGGCTTTTTTCTGCCTATATCTTGTTGCGTACTGGGGCGGCCCAATGGCCTGTGGGGGCAAGCGTATTAAATATTCCCATGGCTACCTTAAATACGGTGGTGTTGATTATTTCATCCATTGCTGTTGTCTATGCATGGGCAGCATTAAAGGCAGGGAATCTTGCTAAGTTTCGTGGTTATTGGGGCTTATCGATTCTTTGTGGTTTAGGTTTTTTAGTGTTAAAAACCATTGAATACAAGATGAAATTTGCCCATGGTCTTTTTCCGTCGAGCAACACCTTCTTGGCGATTTATTTTACCTTAACCGGCTTGCATGCCCTGCATATTATTGGTGGCTTGGTGGTGAATGCCTATCTCTTGGGTCCGGGCAGTAAATTGCATAAGCAAAACCCGCATCATTACGAGCATCGTATTGAAATCGCAGGTATTTATTGGCACTTTGTTGATTTGTTGTGGCTTATTTTACTGTTTCCGGTGTTGTATTTACTTTAAAAAATAAAGGAATTGGACATGAGTTCACAAACACCTGATGTTACAAAAATGGTTGCGATTTATAAGAAACTGTTTGTTCTTTTAGCGACCATTACGCTTATAGGTATTGGGATAGTTTTCTTAAAATTACCTATATGGATTGCGGTGGTTGTTGGCCTTTTAATCATGGCGGTTAAAGCAAAAATTGTTTTAGACGCTTTTGGTCATCTTTTAACCGGTCGTTATGGTTTAATCATTCTTTTTGGATTAACAGGCGTTTTTTTTATAACCTTAATTTTATTGCCGTTGTTAAATCATGAAGGTTATTTAGTTGGAACGGTTGATATTTCCAAGCAAATCCAGATGGAAGCGCAACCAGCAGCAGCTCATCATGAAGCAAAACCAGCAGGGGAGTCCAATGGGCATTAAAAATATCCATATCGCCTTAATAAGTGCTTCCATTATCTTGTCCGTGCTTTTTGGGCTTTGGTCATTAACCCATGCGTATCAAGTATTGGGTTGTGTTTCCTTATTAGCGGGGGTGGCTTTAGTCTTTTATGGGATTAATTTTATAAAGAAGGTAAGGGCTATTTAATATGTTATGCGCTGTTTGTTTTGGTGATCCAACATCGTCGATGACCACAGGTTTAAATTATGGCATATTTACGCTTTTGGCCGTTATCTTGATATTATTAGCTTGTTTTGCTGGGATGTTTTTTAATATAAGGAGACGCAATGCTCGGCTTACCCATTAATGCTTCGGCCCACGGTCATGAAATCGACCAGATGATTTATTTGGTGCATGGTTTGATGCTTGTACTTTTTGTGGGTTGGGGGATATTTTTTATCGTAACCTTAATCAAGTTTAACCGCAGGGCTAATCCTAAGGCGGATTACACCGGGGTTAAAAGCCACCTCTCCAGTAAGCTTGAAGTGGCTGTTATCGTGGCGGAAGTTATTTTGCTTGTTTGTTTTTCTATTCCTTTTTGGGCCAAGCAGATTAATTCCTTTCCTAACCGTCCTGATGCGATGGAAGTGCGTATCTTGGCTGAACAATTTGCTTGGAATATCCATTATCCCGGTGCTGATGGTAAATTCGGAAAAACATCGATTAAGTTAATTGACCAGCAAAATAATCCTATAGGCTTGGATCTTACGGACCCTAATGCCAAGGACGATATCACCATGGTCAATCAATTGCATATTCCAGTGGGACGACCCGTGATTGTCCATTTAAGTTCAAAGGATGTTATCCATAGTTTTGCCTTGCCTGAAATGCGGGTTAAGCAAGATGTTATCCCAGGTATGAGCATCCAGACCTGGTTTACTGCTGTCAAAACCGGACAATGGGAAATTGTTTGCGCGCAATTATGCGGGATTGGCCATTACCGGATGAAGGGTTTCTTAACTGTTCACAGTGAAAAAGAATTTGATGATTGGCTAGCTACTCAACCAACCGCAGGTGGTTCGGGTGAGGATAGCGGCGATTCATTCTGGAATTAATTTATGCCATCCAAGGTTGCAGGTAATACACTTTTGAGGCGCTTTAGCAAATTGCTATGCGCCTCAACCTTTCTTTTGATTTTCCTAGGTGCCTTAGTTAAAAGCACTGAATCAGGCCTTTCTGTGCCTGATTGGCCAACCACCTATGGGCATTTCATGTTTTCTTTTCCCACCGATCAAATGGTGGGTGGGATTAAATATGAACATAGCCACCGCATGGCGGCATCCGTCGTAGGAATAATGACTTTAAGTTTATGTGTGTGGCTTTTTTGTTCCGGCTTTTCCTTATGGATTAAACGTTTAAGTTTAATTGCTTTCTTGATGGTGGTGGCTCAAGGTGTTTTAGGGGGCATGACTGTTAAATTCTTCTTGCCGGTGTGGTTATCCACCTTTCATGGGGTATTAGCGCAAACCTTTTTCTTAGTCACTGTTTTATTATGCTATGCTACTTCTGTTGAGCGCCATCACCGCTGGAATATTGATGAGGAGACCTACAACAGCAAGTTTATGCGCTTTGTTCTGATCTTTGTGGGGATGGTTTTTGTGCAATTGATTTTGGGTAATCTCATGCGTCATACGGAATCAGGCTTAGCTATTCCTGATTTTCCCACCATGGCTGGAGGCTGGTGGCCTTTTAGCCAGGAAGCCTTGCAACGCATTAATGCCTGGCGTTTTGAGCATAATTTAGAACCAGTGAAGATGGGGCAGGTGCATTTGCATTTCCTGCACCGCTTCTGGGCTTTTTTGATATTGGCTAAATTATTCTTAATCAATCAAATAGCCTATCAAAAATGTTTAGATAAGCCCTTGGTCATGAAAACCTTGTTTTGGTTAAACATGGTGGTGATGTTGCAGGTGATGTTGGGTATAGGAACGGTATTGATGCAAAAGGACGTTTTAACCACCACCCTGCATGTGGCTTGCGGGGCGCTGGTCTTGGCTTTAAGTTTCTTGCTTTTCCTGCGTAGTTCACCATTAGCCTTTAATGAATTTAAAGAAGTATTAGGGAAGAAATGAACCCCAAGAAAATTAATGCCTACATAGAAATGAGCAAGCCTAGCATTACGGCCTTGGTTTTAATCACCACGGCCCTAGGGTTTTATTTTGCTCAAGGGGGATTCCAACAACCGTTGTTATTGCTCTGGACACTGATTGGTTCTGCCTTGACCTGTTCGGGTGCAGCAGTCTTAAACCAGTATTTAGAGCGTGATGTGGATCCTTTAATGAAGCGCACCCAGCGCAGGCCGTTGGTTATCGGCACTGTAACGCCTGCTGAAGCTTTGGGCTTTGGTATTAGTGTGATCCTGATTGGTTTGAGTGTATTGGTCTGGAAGGTGAATTTATTGACAGCGTTCCTATCATTATTGACCTGCTTCTTATATGTTTTGGTTTATACCCCCATGAAGCGCTTATCTTGGCTTAACACCACTATAGGTTCCATCCCTGGGGCTATTCCGCCCATGGGTGGGTGGGCGGCCGCGACCGGCCATCTTGACATAGGCGCGTGGATTTTATTTTTGATACTGTTCGCCTGGCAGCATCCGCATTTTTATGCCATTGCCTGGATGTACAAGGATGATTACCGTAAAGCTGGTTTTAAAATGCTGCCTGTCGTCTATCCTAACCCGCAATTTACAGTGGCGCAAATCATGGCTTTTACCTTTGCCCTGATTAGTTTCTCCATTATGCCAACGATGATTGGGATGTCCGGCAAGATTTATTTTTGGGGTGCCTTAGCCTTAGGTTTAGGGGCTTTGTATGCGAGTTTTTTATTCCAACGTTCCCAATCGGTGCTTAACGCCCGTAAGGTGCTGGCCGCTTCTATTTTGTATTTACCTTTGCTTCTTGTTGTTATTGTCATAGACGGTATTTTCTAATGTTTTCCAAACGTTTTTTACTCTTCCAAATCATTGCCATCCTTATTTGTATTGTGTTGTATGTCGCTTACCGCCTGCAACAACCGCAAATAAAATCCCTGCCTGTCCTAGGGGCCGTTGCTGAATTTTCCTTAAGTAACTCTGATGGTTTTGAAACAACTTTAAATGATTTAAAGGGCAAGGTATGGGTAGGTAATTTAATGTTTACCACCTGTGGGAGCATTTGCCCGATGATGACAAAGAACATGAATATCCTACACCGTTCTTTCCGTGATGATAATCAGGTGCGTTTTGTTTCAATTTCGGTGAACCCTGAAAATGACACTCCCGAAGCTTTAAAAAGATACGCTCAGAAATACCGGATAGATACCAATCATTGGTTCTTTTTAACGGGCTCAAGGGAAGATATCACTAAATTAGCGGTTGAGTCATTCAAGCTAGGGGATATGAAGGAGCCTATCTTTCATAGTTCTTATTTTGTCCTAGTTGACCGCCAAGGTCGTATTCGCGCCTATTATGATGGCATTGACGCTAATGCCATTAAAAAACTAGCCGCTGAACTAACAGATTTATTAAAAGAGAAATAAATGAATTTACCGTTACTACCAACCATTAATGCTTCGTTAAATGCCCTAGCTGGTATTTTCTTAGTTTTAGGCTTCGTTGCGATTAAGCGGGGGGATAGGGTAGGGCATAAAAAAATGATGATGGCGGCCTTTGCCTCATCAGCGTTATTTTTATGCGCGTATATTTATTATCATGCTACATCACACGTTTTAACGCGTTATCAAGGGCAGGGATTGCTGCGGGGCATTTATTTCTTTATCCTAGGTACCCACACGCCTTTAGCCACCTTGATTGTGCCATTTATCATCATGGCTATCCGCCATGCGCTTAAAGGTAATTTTGAGAAACACAAACGCATCACCCGCTGGCTTTATCCTGCCTGGGTTTATGTATCCGTTACTGGTGTCTTGATTTATTTAATGCTTTACGTTTTTCCGGCCAAGTAAGAATCTTACTAATTGTTTTTCTTTTTCCCAGAAAAAGTGGAATTGCCCTAAGAGGGTCCCGAAGAATAAAAGCCCCAATTGATAGGCAGGAGGGATTAAAGGGATATAGGCGCAAACTTTTATCCAAAAAGGCGTGTCACTTTCAATGCCAAAGAGATGGAATACTACGGGGCGGATGACGGTAATGCCCATGCCGGCTAATGAGAAGGTGAGCATGATCATCCAAAAATCCCACTCGCTTTTAATGCCCCATTTTTGTTTTAATTTTTCTTTCAAATTCATGATAAGACCTTAATTTCCTGATTAAGCATAAATAAAAAATACACACCGACGATCAGCACAATAATAGCGCCTATAGCCAGCACATAGATCATTTTCAAGAAGCCATCCGCGCCGGTATCAAATTTAATCACTGTTTTTAATTCATCTGTAGCTTTGGTCACGTGTAGCCCGCTTTATTTCAATATTATTTTTTAAGGATGTAGGATTGAATCAACCAGCCAATAATGAAAATAAGGATGGAAGCCAAAAGTAATTTATAAGGCATGGAGTTAGGGTAATGAGTAACAAACCCCCAACCCATTAATCCTAAACCCGTTGCCTGAAATATTTTAGACATCCAATACAGCATGATTATTTTCCTTGAGCTGTAGCTGCCGCAGGCCTTAAACCAGACATTTCCAGGATGATAAAGGTGCTTTCACGAAAAGCTTGATGTTGAAGTCTTTTGGCATCCAGGAATTGAATGATGCCGATCAATAATAAACCTTGATAAATCCATGTAGGTATTTTTCCAGTGTCTGCTGCGCCATAAAGGATAAAGGCGGTCATTAAGATTAATAAATTAAGCATCTGTGGGGGGTAAACATAGCGTTTGATAGCAATCATGCGTTTGTGGTAATCGGCTGTGATTTTGTTTTCCAGCATATACTCTTTAACGCTAATCCCCATGCCTACAAAAAAGAACATCACCAGGGTTTCAGTAAACAGGTAGATAATGCTGGTTAAGATTAAAAAAGACATGGGGGAAGCTTTAAAAACCAGGAAGGGGTTAAACGCCTGGGCAAAAACAATCCCTAGCATCAACAAGGACGCTAGGGAGAAGAAATAACAGCAATACATGAAGAACCACATAGATTACTTTGGCTCAGCGAGAGGGGTCTTTTTCTCGGTGATGATAGGCAGTTCTTTGGATTTTGCAGTGTTTAAGGCAACAAAGCTTTTGTATTTTTCCGGGACATCAGAATCTGCGTAGATAGCTTGCACCGGGCACTCAGGGATGCAGGCGCCACAATCGATACAGACATCAGGATCGATGACGAGCATTTCTTTATCTTCGTGGAAACAGTCAACAGGACAGACGGTAACGCAGTCGGTGTATTTGCATTTGATACAAGGTTCAGTAACTATGTGTGCCATAAAAACTCCCTTAATAAATGTTAATAATGACGGTCAAACTATACCAAATCAATGTGCTGCTGTCAATGCCGCAGGTAAAGGCGGGTGATCGACGGATGCTTTTTTACTGATGCTGCGGTGCAGAAATTTCGTTTGCGGCTTCACATTTAAGCCCTTACCTTGTATTAGACGCGTAAATTTAGTAGCAAAGTAATCACAAAAGGCTTTAAAGCCGTGTAATTTGCGTAAGAAATCGCCCACCGAATTAATGGTGACCAACATGGTCCATATTTGTTTGGGGCGCAGGTAGAATTCTTTAAGGCCAATATCAATATGTTCGTCAATGTCCTTATGAGAAAACTGTGGGTAAGATAACAGGGTGCGTTGTTCACCACTTTCAGTTAACCAGTCGCGCCAATCACGGGCTAAAATATGCCCATTTTCTTTAGCCCACTTATAAAGGGT
>CAYNTZ010000015.1:0-20740 GCA_964400365.1 uncultured Planctomycetales bacterium
TTGGCGGGCTTCTTTTACGCATGCTGTTTTATGAGGGGCATATCTTTGATCACCCCATGAATGGGAGATTGTATATTCCAATCTTGGTGGCGCTGGCGATTGTTCCTATTTTTGTTTTTGCGGATATATTAAAAAAGACCCAAGAAATGGCCATAGGGGGATTGATTTGCTGTGCGGCGGTTTTCTTTTATTATCATCCTGTCGCTGTTGAAGACCGTTTGTCAAATCAGCTCTTTGTTGTCCGTGACTTTAAGTTTATTGCTGATTACTTGCAGAAGAATGCGGATAAGAATGATTTGATTATTTGCGGCCGGCCAGGGCAGTTTATTATTTATAACTATGGGGCTATTTCATTTAGTACGGCTAATAAGAAGAAAAAGGAAATTTTATCTCAGTATAAGAACCGTTTGTTTAATAAGATTTATGTTATTCAGGAAATTGAGTATAAAACAAAGGCTCCTGAAAAGACCAATGTGGTGGTGCCGGAGTATCAGCTGCGTACAGTAAAAGAAGTTCAGGGCGGGACAGGTTATACCTTGCGTATTTCTGAAGTGCTTTTGCCTACAGAATAATTGGTTTCCTTATGCCCAAATTATTCATCCAAATCCCTTGTTATAATGAGCAGGAGGCCCTGCCTGTGACCTTGGGCGATTTGCCAAGCCGTATTGAGGGGGTTGATGTTATTGAGGTCCTCATTATTGATGACGGGTCAACAGATGATACGGTGGGCGTTGCTAAAGGTTTGGGCATTAAGCATTTAGTCCGGTTCCCTAAACATAGGGGATTAGCTTTGGCATTTGCGTCAGGGTTAGATTACGCCATCAGCCAAGGGGCAGATATTGTGGTTAATACCGATGCGGATAATCAATATAAGGGGCAAGATATAGCGCGTTTGATTGCGCCTCTCCTGCAGGGCCGTGCTGATATTGTTATCGGCAACCGCAATATAGGGCAAATAGCTGAATTTTCTTTAACCAAGAAATGCCTACAGCGTCTTGGATCGTGGACGGTTAAGCAATTGTCAGGTCTGGATATTCCCGATGCGACCACCGGGTTTAGGGCCTATAGCCGCCAAGCGGCTTTGCGATTGAATGTTTTTACGCGGTTTTCCTATACCTTAGAGACGATTATCGCGGCGGGCCATAAGGGCTTGCGTGTTGTTAATATTAATATTGAAACCAATCCTTCTCGTCGGTCCTCGCGCCTGCATCGGTCTAGCGCCCAATACCTAAAGAAACAAATAGCCACCTTAATTAGGGTTTATCTGATGTACCAGCCTTTTAAATTCTTTTTGACCTTGGGGCTTCTTTTGTTTAGCGTCGGGGGATTGTTTGGACTGCGTTATGCTTATTTTATTTATACAAATCATCTTCCTGTAGACCACCTGCCTGTCTTAATCATGGCTGCAATCTTCATGTTATTGGGTTTTCAAATGGTTGTCCTGGGGCTATTGGCTGACCTAATGGCCGCCAACCGAAAGATTAATGAAGAGATCTTATTGCGGCTTAAAGATGTTAAATAAGATAAGGCATTTCCATATAGCTGTCCTAGTCTTAGCGTGCATGTCAACGGCTTGGGCGGGAGAATCCTACCGTTATGAACTTATTAAAAATAATCAGCACCTAATCCATCTTGTCCATCTTGACCAAGCTGCCTATGACAGCAGCTTAGTCAGGGCGGGCCAGCGTGGCATGGGTAGGGAAACCGTTGCGGCGATGGCTGGCAGGGTTAAGGCCCAGGTCGCGATTAACGGCGGATTTTTTTATATTGGTGATGCTAAGGATGGGAAACCTAGCGGCACCTTGGTGATTAAGGGCAAGATTTATGGCTTAAAGAATAAGGTTCAGCCGGTACTTATTATTAATAATGGGAGAGTCAGTATTAGGCGCCTTAATCCACGGCAATTTTTAGCGCAGAAAGGCCATGCGCGCGCGTCGATAGTATCAGGAATTCCTTTGTTAATCAGTGCGGGAAAAATTAATCAAGGCCTGTATGCAAAGACCCCATCCTATACGCTGCCCCATGCGCGTACAGCCTTAGGGATAAAGCCGGATGGGAGCATTGTCATTGTGGTTGCAGAACACGACCCGGTATTCATGGGTACGCGTGGGCTTAGCCTATTGGAGTTAGCCCAATTAATGGTAAAATTAGGATGCCAGGAGGCGATTAATTTAGATGGGGGCGGTTCATCTACTTTATGGATAAAGGGTAAGGTGATTAATAGGACCTGGGGTGATGTGGATGAGTCTAATGGCATCCAGGTTGAGCGGCTTGTTTCTGATGCAATTGTCTTTAAGCCCTTACCTTGAAGTGAATATCTATTGCTTAATGAGGCAATCTATTTATAATATTTTTAACGTTCAATATTTTAGTGAGGAGCGGCATGTACTCTGTTGATAAGAAGCGGATATTTTGGAAGAAGGTTGATGCTGAACTCGTAATTTTAGATATTGAGACGGGGGTATATTACACGCTTAATGAGGTGGGGGCAAGGATCTGGGAACTAGCTCTTGAGTCGCGCAGTATAAAGGAGATCGTCGAGGATCTCCTTGTTCATTTTGATGCCAGTGAAGATGTGATTCATAAGGATGCGCAGAAGGTCTTGCGTGACCTTGTGCGTGAGAATATTTTATTAGAAAAAATGGGGGCCTAATATGAATAAAAAGGAAAAGAAAATTCAGGATGCATCAAAGAAACCCTATAAGAAGCCGGAATTGAAGAAACATGGTGAATTGCACAAGGTAGGGGTAGGGTCGTCCTAGTTTGGCAATGCATCCTAACCAAGATGTTTTTGCTGTTGCCGCTGCGCTTAAGGCGCAGGTTGTCTTACAAGAGGGCAAGGACAGGTATATTTATACAGGCCGCAGCATGCACCCTTTCTTAAAAGAGGGGGACATTATTATCATCGCAGCAAATCCCGCCATTGATCAGTTGCTGTTGGGCGATATCATCATCTATCACAGGTACGGCAAATATATTATTCATCGTTTTTTAGGTAAGGAAAATCGGGATGGGCAGGGCTTGCGTTTAACCGTTAAGGGTGATAATGCCGATGTTTTTGATAAGCCCATTGCTATGGCTGACGTGGTCGGCCAAGCCATAGGTGTTAAGCGGGGCGATCAATACCTTGATTTAAGACGGCAATCATCCCGTCGGATAGCTGCTGTGGTAGCTATCTTATCGAAGCTTGAAGGCTATATAGTTCTTATGCTTCGGGCTGTTTATTGGCGTTTGTTTAGGCATATCAAGATCAATGCGCATCTAAAGAAAGTAATCCTTGGGTGCGTGAAGTTTCCTAAAGCCGTTATATTGTTGTTTCGAAAACGTTAAGAATTCAACGCCGATGTCATCAAAGTCTCTCCCCAGCGCAATAGCTTTAGCCTACCTTAGTGAACAAAATTTAATTTCGAGATTCATTGATCCTGTAGATAACTTTCAGGCGCGGCGTATTTTTCCTAAGGCTCCCTGGAAATATTATTTAATGCCGCAAGGTCAATATAGGGCATCCGCATGGCCGTCTTTTAAGAAGGCCTCAGCCTATCTGGTGAGGCTTGCCCAAGAAGCAATCGTATCCGACAAGAAGACGGAGCTTAGCGTTGAGCAGGTGTTAAATCTTTATTCAATGCTCAGCTTAAGGGGCAACGGAGGGGTGGATGAGCTGCTAGGTGAGCCAGTATTGATTTATAATGACCGTGCCTATGGTGAGATTCAGCGTTCTTTTCAGGGGCGGCAGTATCGTAATGAGGATGGTCTTGATTTAAGTGTTGTGGGTTTTTGGCCGGTGGGCAAGGAGTCGCTTGAATTATTTACGGCTCGCCGGCTTTTTACCAGTTGCCGCCAGGCGGGTGATTGGCAGGGCTGTGCCAAGACTGCCGCCATGCTAAGGAGAATCCTTTATGCTAGTATCAGCAAGAAATCATCCCGATGGCATCTCTACTGGGTGATGACCCCTCAACAGCGCCTAAAGCGGTTAACAGCATTATTGCGTTGGTATCATCAAGAAAGCAAACGCATCCTTAAGTCTCAAGGGCAGAGTGATGCTGTGCCCCTTAATGAAGTGATTTCTTTGGCTGTTAAGATGCAGCGTTATGTTGATGCCGCGCACATTTTTCCAGATGCGTCTGGGCGGTTGAGTCGGTTAATGGGGGATTATGTTTTTTTGCGTGTTGGCCTTATGCCCCCGCGGCCTGTCTTATACAAGTTTAGAGGTAGGTCTTATGAAAATGGCACCTATTTACCTTTTGTTAAGGCGCTGGAGATGGCCCGCCAAGGACTTTTGTAATTATGGCTAAGAAAATAATAGCGCCGGTTATTGCTGTGCTGCTCATTATCCTGGCGCATGGGTATTTATTTTTTACTTCTCAGCCCATTTCTGATGGGTCGGTATTTTCTTTTCTATATTTAAATTCAGCGCAACAGCTAGAAAAACATTACCAAGATAATTATGGTCCCCTGTATAAGCAATTCCAATCCATTAAGGCCATGACCCCAGCGCAGAGCATGATTATCTTTCCCCCCATGAAGGGAGAGGCTCTGCGGGTTGCTAATGCGGGCTTGGCTAGTTTCTTCCTCTTTCCTCGGCACCTGGTTTATAGCAATGATCCAGCTATCCGTAATTATGAAGGGCCGCTATATCGGATGCAGGTGGACAATCAGGAAATCTCAGTATTTCTTTTAAAAGAGCCAGCACCAGATTTTGTTAAAGCGGATGTGAAGGATTTTACCCAATTAGGTATGTCGGGCTCAAGGGCGGTTCATGTTTTTGTGAAGTTCTTAAGCATTGTTTTATCAGGGGCCTTGCTTGTCTTATGGTGTGGGCATCAATGGACCTGGGGGCAGCTTTTCCTTAATTCAATGCTTGCCGGTATTGTTTTAAATGTGTTCTTGCATTTGTTTAGCAATGCGTTGGGGTTTACGCTTGCAGGATTTTGGGAAGATATTGTATTACTGGTCTTGGCTTGCGGAGGAGCTGTGCAATTAGCCAAACGTAAGATTTGTGGCTGTCTATTAAAGCCCTCATCAATTATTGAGAAGCTATGCTTATCCTGCGTGGTCATATTTTTTATCTTTCTTTTTGTTAAGGCGTATAAGACCCCTATCATGACTTGGGATGCCTGTGCGATTTGGGGCGCTAAAGCTAAAGCATTTTTTGCCTTTGGTGATTTGCGTGAGATTTTCAACTATGGGGCCCATCCCCAGTATCCGCCGTTGCTGACTGTCTTTATGGGGCAGATGGGGATAGGCGGCGAGGGAGTTGTCCAATTAATTTCTTCCTTACTTTACCTATGTTTTTATTTAATTATTGTTGAAGAATTAAGAAGTCTTGGGCTTAGCCGTTTGTTGCAGCTTTTATTGCCTTGGGTATTGTTATTAGTTCCAATCGTTGCGGCTTATGCGTTACGCAACGAGTCGGTTTTAGTACTAAGTATTTTTCTGACTAAAGCATTAATATTACTTTCTAAGTATAAGGATAAAGGAGATGTTGCAGATTATAAATTATTGGTTGTTGTGTTGTGTGGTTTGGTGATGGTTCGTCTTGAGGGATATGCCTATGCGTTGTTAATTATTATTCCCGCTGTTAAGATGGCCATTGGCAGGGGTGTGCCAAGACGATTGCTGTTCTTAATGCTTGTTCCATTGTTAATGATATTGATCTGGGCTTTTATTTGTATAAGCAATTCTTCGGTCGCGTTATCGGGTTTTCTTATTAAGGCGTTAGGCGCAGGCCAGGTCGCTGCTCAAGTTGGGGTGAATTTCCTTAATCCAAATTATATGGCAGAAACAACCGTTGCTTTCGTTGCTTCATTCGTCAACGTATCTGCGTATGGGGCAATCCCGTTATTGATCCTATTGCTGTTGGTTGTTAGGGGGAGAGGTTTATGGCGCAGTGCTGCGGTGGAGATGAATTTTTTGATGCTGGCCATCCCTGGGATGTTGTCCTTTATGGTATTTATTGCGCCGTTAGGCGGACGGGAAGAGCTCTTAACCAGTCTTTTAAGGTATAATATGATTTTCATTCCTATTATGTTTATTGTTTTAGCCAAGGAGTTAAGCCTGTATTTAAATTCGAGGGGGCATCAGTGTTGAATCTTATCAGGAATATATTAATGCTTCGCATCAATCGAGTTGTCATTGGGGCGAAATGGCGCATTAGGGGTTTTATCTATATTAAGAATCAAGGGGTAATAACAATCGGAGAGAAGTTATTAGTTAATGCGCATTGGAAGGCTAATTTAATTGGGGTTGGAGAAAGAACCCTTATTATTGTTAAGCCTAAGGCTGTTTTGACGATTGGCAAGAATGTGGGCATATCGAATTCAGCGATTATCTGCCATCAGCATATCACCATTGAAGATGATGTCATGATTGGTGGGGGGTGCTGCATTTATGACACGGATTTTCATTCCATTGATTTTGAAAATCGCGTGTATTTTGGCAGTGTGGGTGTCAAAAAGGCGCCGGTGGTGATTAGTAAAGGCGTTTGGTTGGGGGCCCGTGTGATGGTGTTAAAGGGTGTGCGCATTGGAGAGCGCTCGGTGATTGCCGCAGGTTCCGTGGTTGTTAAGAATGTTCCCGATGGGGAACTTTGGGGTGGGAATCCGGCAGTTTTTATCAAAAAGATTTAATGGCCTTTTTATGAAGACGATAGTTTTTTTTCATCATGGTGCCACCTTAGGGGGCGCGCCCTTTAGCATGCTGGATATTATTAAAGGGGCTGACCTTGGTGAGTACCGCATTAAGGTGGTGATTCCTAAGCGCGGCCCTTTGTGCCGTTTGTTAAGTGAACACCAGATTGATTATGAGGTATGGCCGTTCTTGGTTTTTTATTATTGTGCGCCTAATAAAACATTTTCTTTAGAGCTTCCTTTTCTGCTTAATTGTTCCCGTTTGTTTAAGGTTATTATTGATGCTTGTATCAATTTGCTGTGGATGCCGCTTTTTCTAATGCGGGTGAAACCTGATTTGGTGGTGATTAATACTTCGACGCCATTATTGTGCGGGGTGTTGACCCGTTTGTTTCGTATTAAATTGGTTTGGCATGTGCGGGAAATTATTGCACCTGCCCCCAATGTGTTTATTAAAAAGATGATGGCCTTAATTATTAATTCTTCGGCCAATAAGGTGGTGGTCAATTCTGAGTTTTCCCGCCGGGATTTAATCAGCCTTGGCATTAAGGATGCGGCGGTTATTTATAATTCGGTTGATCTTATCAAATTTAATCCAGTAATATCGCGCCAAGGCATGCGTGAGGAGTTGGGATTTAAAGAGCCTGAGCTGGTGGTGGGTTGGACCAATCAGATTGGGGCGCATAAGGGGTGGCGGGTCTTGCTTAAGGCAGCCTTTATTCTTGCTAAGCAATTACCAGTGGTTCGCTTCTTGATTGTAGGGGCCAGTCATCGGCCTAAACAGCACTCATTCCTTGGATCTTTTTTTCAAGCTAAGGGTGAAGACGAGATGTTCAAGGAAGCTGTTATAAAATTAGGGCTGGAGCAGCATTTTATTTTTTTAGGGGTAAGGACGGATATTGAGCGGGTATTGCGGAGCATGGATTGCCTGGTTTTTCCAGTGGAGCAGCCAGAGAGTTTTGGTAAGGTGATTATTGAAGCGATGGCTAGCGGCATTCCTGTCGTGGCTTCCAAGTTAGGTGCGGTCAATGAGATTATTGACGGTAATAGGACGGGTATGCTGGTTGAACCCAATGACCCAATCGCGCTTGCTCAAGCATTAGAGAAGATATTAACAGATAGGGAAATGGTCCAAGGTTTAAGTGTAGCGGCCAGAAGAACTGTTGAAGAGCGTTTTGATAAGCAGCAGAATATTCCTAAAATGTGGGAGTTATATGGCGCGGTACTAGAGGGTAGATGAGTTAAGGTATTTCTTTTTGATTTGAATATTTTCGCGGTTCTTAAGCTCTATCATCTTTTTAGAGGATGCCAGGCCACGGGGGTTCTTATAATATAACCCGACGGGTTTGTTAATGTGGAGTAATTGATGGTGTTGGGATATGCGCAGCCAAAATTCATAATCAGCGGCAATGCGGTAACTGGTGTCGAAGAGTCCAAATTTCTTGTGTAGTTTTTTGCGCCACATGGGGTGGGGGCCGCAGATGCAGCGCAGCAGCAGTTCTTTTTGGGAATAATTAGGAAGATCAAGCATTTGTCCGCGGCTTGAATTCTTTTCAAGAGTTTCATTAGCCTTAGTGGTTATATAGGAGTCTCCGTACACCAAGGCACAGTGGGGGTTTTTATCCAGGGCCTTGGATAGAAGTTCAAGGGCGTTATGTTTAAGGCGGTCATCGGTGTTGAGATTAATGAGATATTTCCCTTTTGCCTGGGCAATGGCCGTATTCCAAGCGGCATAGAGCCCTGAATTTCTTTGGCGGATATAGCGTAATGAGGAGAGTCTCTTTTGGTAGGACTCAACCACCTGCTTGTCCTTATCGGTTCTGCTCTTATCAATGACGATCACTTCTGTGGTGTTTAGCAGGGTTTGTTGGCAAATAGAATCAAGGCATCCGGCAAGTAAGCGGCTACGGTCCTTGGTGGCGACGATGATGGATATTGTTGGTGGCACAAGGATTATTATATTAGCGTAAAGATAGAAAATGACAAAAAATACGGATAAAAGTTTTAAGCCAATCAAGAAGTACCTGTTGCTGACAACGGGTTTTCCTCCGGCAGCTGGGGGGATTGCTGAATATGTTTATAATTTTGTTAAGTGTTTGGATGGTGAAGTCACCGTATTGACCATGGATGGGCATTTATCCGTAGAGTTGTCTTCGTTGTATGAAGGGCTTTGCCGTTTTAAGATTATCCGTCTAGGCGTATTGAAGGTAAGGCCTGCTTGGCTGCGTGATCTTATTTTTCTAATGACATCCGTCTATCTTACGTGCCTGGGGCGTTATGATAAGCTTATCTGTGGCCATCTGCAATTGGGGGCAGCGGCGCTTTTTTTAAAGAAGGTGTTTGGCCTTGCGTATACCTTGATTCTTCATGGGTCAGAGGTGATTTTGCTTGGAGATAGTGGTTCTTCTTTAAAATTAAAAAGGGCCATCAATGAGTCTTTATCAGTCGTTGCTGTTTCTCAATATACGCGCCAAGCCTTGATTGAGCGTATGGGCAATATTAGGCCAATTGAGCTTATTCCACCGATGCTTAATGAAGAGCTCTTGGCACATGCCTTGCAAGATGGGGCGCAATTATCAGCACTTTTAGGAGGAAAAATACTCCTAACTGTTGGCAGATTAGATTTAGCTGCCAGGCATAAAGGCCATGATTTAGTGTTGATGGCCTTGCCGGATGTGTTAAAACACCACCCTGATCTTATTTACCGGATTGTTGGTGATGGGGATGCCAAGGCGGCCCTTAGGGATTTAGCCTCTAGCCTTAAAATTGCGGATCATGTAATTTTTTATCCCTTTGATCGGGCAGAGCTTCATCGGCATTACCAGCAGTGTTCTGTTTTTATTATGCCCAGCCGTCAGGTTAATGCGGCAGGACCATTTGAAGGGTTTGGGATTGTATTCCTGGAGGCGGCTCTCTTTAAAAAACCGGTGATTGCTGGCCGCAGCGGTGGTGTTGCTGATGCGGTCATCGATGATGAAACCGGGAAGCTGGTTGACCCTTGTGATCCTGCAGCTATTGCCCTGGCTATTAATAGCCTCTTGGATGATCCATCCTATGGAAGGCGTTTGGGGGAGGCGGGGCATCATCGGGCGTTGGCTGAATTTTCCTTAAGAACCTTGGCCCCCAGGATTCGCCGTTGTGTTGATGGAGATGCGGATGCGTAATGCCCAATTTGATATTATTATTGTCACCTATAATGCCAAGCATAAGCTTAAGGCTTGTTTGGACTCCATTCAAAAGAATTCGGCCCACCTGCGTTACACCGTGACGGTGGTTGATAATCACAGCACGGATGGGACTGGGACGCTGTTAAAGAAATATTTTAAAGGGATTAATTATATCCGTCTTCTTAAGAATAAGGGTTTCTCCCATGGGGCGAATGTGGCTTTGAGGCAGACGCATCATGATTATATGGCCTTGCTTGATGATGATATTGAAGTGCCGGCTGGATGGTTGGAAGCCCTCTACGGCCAGATGAAGGGTAAAAAAGATGTTGGTATGGTTGGCCCTAAGCTGCTTCTACCCAATGGGCGCATCTTTGCGGCGGATTGTTCTGTGAAGCGGGGTTCTCCTCGAGGAGCTGAAGAATGGGATAAAGGTCAGCGGGATTATATTAGGGAGTGTGATGCTTTGACAGGGCCTTGTTGGCTAATGCGTCGCGCGGTGTTTAATGAGGTGGGTGATTTTGATGAGGCTTTCTTTCCCTGCCAGGGTGAGGATACGGATTATTGCCTGCGGGTCAGATTAAAGGGATATAAGATTATTTATAATGGCCGTGTGGCTGTGATTCATTATAATCTTTTTAGGACGCTAGGTTTAGCTCAACAAAATACGGATTTATTAAAACAGAAATGGGCCAGGGTTTTAACTAATCTGCCTTTTAAGGATGCCTCATTAGATGAAAAGGCTATTGAAGCAGGTTTTTCCTCGCTGGAGGCTGGTCGTTATGCTAAAGCCTGTGAGTTTTTATTACGGGCTCAAAAGCTTTGCCCTGGTATTGTGAGCCCGTATGTCTTAGGTGTTGCGCTTTTTAAAACAAGATCGTTAATGCAAGCTAAGGCCGCTTTTGAGCGGGCTTTGCAGCTTTATTCCTATGCGCATCCATTTTTTGCAGGGTCGGTGTTTTTTCTGTCGTTAATATCCAGCAACAAACTTGGTGCTAAGGGAGAGCTGATGCAACGGTATATGGCTGTAGCCAAGGAGAGGCGGGTATGGCGGGTTTAACCAAGCTGCCTTTTTCTAGCGTGTGGAGCAGTGGCATTTTTGAGCTGAAGGTGATTAGCAATCACAAGGCCATTATGCAGATTTTGGGGAATTTTTTGGACTTTGCTAATAAAGCAAGGTCTACGGGCTTATTTAAATTAACGTATCATGTTCAGGTGAAGAAAGAGTTGTCTTATAACGCGGTGGGTGTTCCGTTACCTTTAGTGGCTGCGATTAAGGCAGGGGCTATATTGTTAAGCTTAAGTAATGGTGATGGCAAGGCTTTTGCTGCGGTGCATTTAAAGGATCGACGGGTGGATGCGGTTGTTGAGGGTTTTGGGTCAATCAAATTAGAGTCCTTGGCAGATTTCTTATTTTTTCAACCATTACGTCGCGTGGCCTTAGAGCAAGGTTATGTGGCCTTGCATGCCTCAGTTGTCCAGCGGGGGAAAACGGTATTTTTAATTACAGGGCCCCAGAATACAGGCAAGAGCACCATGGCTGCATCCTTGGTGCGTGGCGGTTTTAGTTTGTTGGCTGATGATGATTGTTTTTTTAAAATAGTAAGGCATCAATTAAAGCTGTACCCTTTTGCGACGAAGATGGGGTTTAAGGAAGGCGGGGTGGCGCGTTTTAAGGAGTTTCAGCCTTTTTTAGTTGAGGGTTATACCTATGGCCAGAAAAAGAGATTTTCCTTAACGCATTTATACGCGGCGCCTAAACCATCATATGCGCAGGTGGTGATTCTTTTTCCAAGTTATACTAAGGTGAAGCATCTTAAGTTTAAACTTCTTGGGAGTGATCAGGTTTTAGAGCGTATGATTAAAGGGAATCTGCCTAGGCGCTGGCGTAAGGAGATGCCTAAGCATTATTTTGAATCATTTTTGGCCTTAAGGGATTTAGTTAAGATGAGCCGTGCCTATGAAGCCCTCTATCATGATGGGATTTTAGATGAGCTTGGTCAAATAAGGGATGGGCAATTGTAATGACTAAGGAAGATGTTTTTATTATTGATTGCCCGAAGCTGTTGTTAGGGCAAGAAGATGCCAAACACCTAAGCGCCAGCCTTGCCCAGTCATCATTTGATTGGCAGAAGATTATTAAGGTGGCGGGGCAACATCATGTGATTGGCTTTATTGCCTTTGTTCTTATTAAGAACGACTTGCTTGGCAATGTCCCGAGCGCTATTCAACAGTCATTGCAAGATAAGATGCAGGCGGCAAGTTTTAATTGCGCCCAAAAGAAGCTTGAGTTAAGGAAGATAGCGGCCTTATTATCGACGGCAAATATTCCCTTTATTGTGCTTAAAGGGGCGGCTTTAATACAGACGGTTTATGAGCAAATACCCTTTCGTTCCATGAATGATTTAGATATCCTTATTAAGCCCGAGCATAAAGATGCCTTGGTTATGCTTCTAAAACAGCAAGGGTTTAAGGCCAGGGTAGGTTCATTAAGGAATCGCTGGCATCAGCAAATATGGGAGTCTGAGGAAGAGTTATATTGGCAGCGTTGTGGGCGGCATACCTATAGGAATGCCCAGGGCATTGAGCTTGATATACACCTAGAGCCGGTGTACTTAGTGAGGAAGAAAACCATCGGGCTTAATTGGCCGCAGGTCTGGCAGGAGGCGGTTGCATTAAAGGCGATAGGTTCTAAGGCTTATATGATGTCTGCGCCGCATCAATTATTATTTACGGCCATGCATGCCATTGACCGTTATAATCCGCAGTTGTCTCAAATTTTTGATATCGCTTTATTAATGAAGCAAGATGAAGGAATTTTAGCATCGATTGAGGGATCAAGTGCTGTTGGGCTATCTCTGGATGATAAGGCCTATGTATTGGATTTCTGTAAGAAGATAGGCGATGAGGCGACCTGGCATTTATTTCTGGAACGCAAGCGCCGACGGGGTGTGGTTAAAGAGTCGCCGTTCTTGCTTTATGAGGGGATTAAATCGCCTAGGTCAAAAGCGCTTTATCTACTAGGCCTTTTTCTGCCTGACCCTGTTTATTATAAGAATGACCATTGGCTTTTACGTTATCTTACCCATTGGGCGGGTTTGTTTAAGATGCTAAAGGATTTTGTGGCGGTGAGATTGATGTCAGCAGGCAGCCAGGCAATTATTGTTAATGCGCGTAGCTTTATTGAGTTATTGAAGATAGCCAAGGTTCGCATGTCATTGCTTGGGCTATCGGCCTTACTGTATATTGCTTTTAGTTTATTTGCCATGTATGCGGTGTGCCTCTTGTTTCCGTTATCCCATGGCATTATCGAGGGTGATTTTGCCCTGGTGCGTGACCTTAGAGGCATTGGGGATGTTGCCAGGGTTTTTCCTAAAGTTTTTTCTTCGTCGACGCATCTGTTTTTCTTGCTTGTGCTGTGGATATACCTTATTACCTTGATTAAGAACCTATGCCAATACCTAGGTTCAGTCATTGCCCAGACGCAGGCGCGTTTAGCGACGATTCAATTAAGGCAGATGCTGGTTGAAAGAGTGTTAAGTTTTGGGAAAAAGTTTTACGATACTCATACGACGGCCTATGTGCAGCATATTCTTTCTAAGTCCTCAAACGTAGTGGAGACTCAATTTGCGTTATTACAGCGCTTTATCACTCAGTCCTTGCTGCTGGTGGTTTATCTCATCGTGATGTTGATGATTTCATGGAAATTGACGCTGATTGCGGCATTGGCATTTCCCTTAACGCATATGGCAACGCGAAAGATTATTGAACGGATCCGTCATTCTGCTAAAGAACAAGATCGCCTGGCTAAAAAGCTAAATGATTTCATAGCTAATATGTTGCATGGCCTGCCGCTGATTAAGGTGTTTGCCAAGGAGCAAGAGGAGATGAAGCGGTTTTCAGCGCTTAGCACGCAGCAAATTAATGAATCAGTTAAGGGGCAGCGGATGATGTCCTTAATTGCGCCTGTTGATGATTTGGGCAATATGACCGGTATCTTATGTGTGGCCATTGGTTTAGTCTTATTGATGCAGGTTGATCCCTTGAAGAATCCATCCCAGGTCTTTGTCTTGTTTTATTTAACAATGCGTTTTATCCCTGGTTTGAATGCCTTTAATAATCTCAAATTAGGGTCGGTGAACCTTACCGATTCATTGCGGGATATTGAGTATCTATTAAAACAGGATGCGGCGGTGATTGGGGGAACAATCGGGTTTTCGGGATTTAAATCCAGGATTGAGTTTAAGGATCTTTCATTTCAATATGCGAACGATCAGCCTTTGGCTTTAGATAGGGTAAGTTTTTCAATTGAGAAGGGCGCGGTGGTGGCCATCGTCGGCCCATCTGGTTCTGGGAAAACCACCTTGGTTAATTTGCTCATGCGATTTTATGATTGCCCCAAGGGCGCTATTATTATGGATGGCCGTGATATAAGGGAATACAGTTTGGAAACGCTTAAAAGTAAGATGGCCTTTGTGGGCCAGGATGCGCTCTTATTTAATGATACTATTCGGCATAATATTGTTTATGGCGTGTCTTCGCCGGTTTGCGATGAAGATTTAAATACATGGGGAGCCAAGCTTCATCTAAATGATTTTGTAAGGCAGCTGCCTGATGGCTACGATACCTTGGTGGGAGAAAAGGGGGCAAGGCTTTCCGGTGGGGAGCGTCAGCGGGTGGCTGTTGCGCGTGCATTGATTAAGGACCCTGATATTTTAATCATGGATGAGGCGACTAGCGCTCTTGATTCAGCGATGGAAGCGGACATTAATGCTTTTTTGTTAGAACGCAGGCGCGCAAAGACTACGATTGTTATTGCCCATCGGTTATCGACGATTAAAGGGGCGGATAAGATTATTTATCTTGATCACGGGAAGGTTACGGAATTTGGCAGTTTGCAAGAATTGCTTAACGTTCAAGGGGCGTTTTACATGCAGTGGATGGCACAGCAATTATAAGTTTGTAGTAAATCAACTTTAGCGATTTAAAAAGCACATAGATAAGGAATAAGGCTCCTATCGGGGCTGACCCATTCTTAAAGATAATCCTGATCCTCTGCAGGAGAGAGCGGCGGCTGGTTTTGTAACTTATCCCTTGGGCATTATAGTAGGCTGTAAAATTATCCCAAAACAGCATAGGTATTTTATTCTTCCACGCCCGTAGGAACCAGTCATAATCCCCCAGCAGCGCATAGTCTTCATTAAATCCCCCTAATTGGTCAAAGGCTGCTTTACGTGCAAGGATGCCTTGATGGGCCGGTGCCCACAGGTAGGGCTGATAATGATAGCGGTATTCCTTGTTGTAAGGTTGATAGGGAAGGGTGCGTACCGGATCATTAATCAGGCATATCTTTGAGTAGATGATTTGAATGCTAGGGTTTTGCTTAAATAGCTTTACGCATTCGCTTAAGACATTGGGATTATAGAAGTAATCATCCGCATTTAGGAAGTAAATAATATCCCCCGTACTTAAGGTCAGGGCCTTATTCATGGCATGAAAGATGCCCCTATCTTGCTCGCTGATAAGGGTATCAATGCTGTCTTGGTATTTTCTTAAGATTTCTAAGGTGCCGTCGGTTGAAGCCCCATCAACGATGATATATTCAATATCAGGGTAATCTTGCTGCCCTACGGATTGAATGGTGCGTTCAATAGTGGTGGCAGCATTGAGGCATACGGTGATGACGGTAATTTTAAGCGGCGTATTCACGGCGTTTCTTCCTGGTCAATGCGCATACAAGCAGGCTTATGGCATGCTTCATGCGGTTTTTTTCAACGCTTAAGGAGAATTGGTTCAAGTAAATCAATATCCATATATAAAATGGGTAAACAGTGCGCAGGGATAGGATGCTTTGGGCTAGTGAGAGTGGTTTTTGCCAGTTGCTGGCATCATAGGGTGGATGCCAGAACTGGATTTCTTTGCATAGCGTAAGTGTATGCCCGCTTAGTTCCAGGCGGATGCGCAATTCGGTATCTTCAAAGGAATAAAGGTTTCGAAAACCATTAATCTTTTCAAGGGCGCTGCGCCGGATTAAGCAGCAGCGGGTGGCAAACACAAAGGGTTTTAAATATTGGTTCTTATTCTTCAAATAACAATACAGGGCCTGCCCGTGGGGGATTAGGCTGTCAACATTGGCTGCTTTTAATTGTTCGATAGATTCCTTAATGAAATTAGGCTGAAAGAGGTGGGTGTCATCATCTAGAAAGAGGATAAATTCTCCCCGTGCCTGTGATAGCCCAAGATTACGTAAATACCCTATGCGTTGGTCAGTGGAATGGATGGGGATGATTTCAAGTTGGCTTGGGGGCAGGTCTTGTAGTTTTAAGTCGTCTAAGAGATGGGTCAGTAGGTCTTTGTGGGTGTAGGGAATGATGCAGGAAACCATGCCGCTGACCATGGGTGGCGGCATGCCAGCCATATCGCCGCTGAGATTAAACGGCCGCTGCTTATAAATCCATTTTAAGAATGAAACCCGACGAGGATGGAGCATATAGGTATTAATAATAACATAAAGAAGTTAGTTTAGAGAAGTAATAGTCAACATAGCCGGTTCTGTAGGCGCAGGTAACCAAGATAATGAAGAAACCGATAGTGGCCCATTGTTGGTATTTTTTGTGTTGCATCAGGCTTATCTCATCCGTCATGAAGCTAATAACCCTAGCAGAGAGGATGAGCAAGGGCGTAATGGCTTGGGTGATGTAGCGGCTTTGATAATCCTTCCAGAAGATAAAAAACACCAGGATCACGATCGTAAAGGTTAATAGGAAGAGGTATGCTTTTTTGTATTTTGTGTCAAAGAATAAGAAGGCAAGCGATAGGATTCCAAAGATATAAAAGGGGGAAAGTTCAATCAGGCGATTTAAATAAAAATGCCATGGTTCATGTCGGAACATGCCCATACGCAGGCAGCCGCCTGTTGGTTTAAACCATAGGTCAAAGGTGTTGAGGATGTGGGGGGTAAGCAGGCTGATTAGGGTGATAAACCCAACAATAAGTGCTGAATTTTTAAGATAGTCATGGTTGTTGAGTTTCTTTTTAAATGTGATGGTGAGTAGGGCAGCGATAAGCAAGGGCCACTTGAAGGTGCTGATAAAACGAATTGTTTTTTGTTGAAGTTCAATGATTTGGTGGTTTTGCGTTAGGAAATCGATGCCATAGGTATGGTAATTAAATAAAAACCATGGGATGGCCATTAGAAATGGAATACATAGGCTAAACCAGAATGATCTTTTGGTTAAAATTTGGCGTTGGAATGATAGGGCATAAATAAAGATGGCGACGGTGATTAAAATGCCAGGGTATTTTGTTAAGAAGGCAAAGCCAGCACAAATACCGGCGCAAATGGTGATTAAGGGGCTATAGTCTTTGATAATTCGGGCATAAAGAAAAATAGATAATGTTGAGAAAAGAGCAACAGGGATATCAGAAACAATTTTCTGGGCTGTAATCATCATGACAGGTTCAATGGACATTAAAGAGGCGGCGATGAGCGCGGTATTGCGGTTAAAGAGGGTTATACTTAATAGGTAGACACTCGGAATTAAGAGTACATAAAGCAACAAGGTGACATAAAAGCCGGTTTGCATTGATGTTCCCCAAATCTTAAAGAAAGGGCGAATGATATCGGTGAACATCGGTGGGTGTTTGAATATAGGGGCTCCAAGTGATTTAGCCCAAAATAAGTCCCAAGGGTAGGTTGGGCGTGATTTCCTGGATTCTTCCAACAGGTTGCGGGTATTGTATTGGGTTGGGCTTTTACTTGTTTCTAAAGCTAGGGAATAAAATATTTTTTCATCAAAAAATAAGCGGTGTGGCCGTTTAAAGCTATTAAAGAGCATAAAGCTTATTAATAGCATTAAAGAAGTGATGATTAAGCTGTCTTTTAGTTTATTGCTTAGCATAGTTATTAGTTGTTGTTTCAGGGGCAAAAAGATTTAAGTGTTTTTGTTCTAAGATTGGCGTGTATTTTATTTTATTAAGAATAATTGATTTTGATGTGAGCTTAAAATCTGCAATGAGGCATGGGGTAAAGGGGCCTAAGGGGTATTTAGGCGTACCATCAATAATGATATTTTCAATTCGGGTTGAATAATCCAAGGGTTTCTTAAGCAATGCCCAGAGAGGGTATTCTCGGGCTTTATCATGCCCATAGATACCGATTGCCTTGCAATGTTGGGAGGTAATAATTTGGGCAGCAGTTTGGTATTCAATAGTCATGGCGTTGTTCTTGATGAAATATTGGTTGTCTTTTGGGGTATTAAAAATAGTTATCGGTCCCAATAAGGGGCGTTGGTAATTAAACACAATAAAAGGAATGGCATAAATAAAAAGGATAAGGCAGATGCTCAACATTGTTTTTGGAAAACGGCAAAGCCACAGGGCGCATAGGGGCATAAAGGCGATAAAGAATGGTAAATGGAAACGGGCGTGAAAGGGCTGCCATTTAAGGATAAGGTTAAAAAGGAGGATGGCAAGACAGGTGCCGACAAGATAAATAATGGTTTCGCCTGTGTTCCTGCGATGAAATACCAGCAGGCTGATCGTGGTAATCAAAATAAGCAATAGGTGTAAGGGGTTCATCGCGTAGCGGTCATCAAAGGCAAGGTGTTGGGTCTTATAGCTTTTTTCAGGGTAGGTATAACGAGGGTCATTGGCATCTAAGCCAAGCTGTTGGTTAATATGCGTGATGGTATTAAAGGTAAATTGGTTGATTTCCTTGAGAGGCGTTACTAATAGCATCCCGATATTACGAGATAAGTTCAGTAGGAGCGGTTTAATGCCAAGGTCTTGGTTGCGCAGATTCTGGCTAGTAGATAAAGGTGTTTGATTAATTTCTTTTAGTCGGGTGGCGTGGGGCATGTTAATGGCTAGTGCAATTAAGGTAATGATAAATGAATAAGTAACGGCGCGTTGGATATTTGATTTGGTTAAAGAAATAAGTGTGATAAGTAAGAAAGGAATCAGTAGGAAATAAGATGTTCCCTTAGTCAAGAAGGCTAATCCCACCGCAATCCCCACCCCTATCGCATCAGGTAATTGGTGTGTTGTGCGTAATTTAAATAAGAAATAAATGCCTGCCATGATCCAGAAAGAGGCCACGTAATCATTTTGGGTGGTTGCACTTTGTGATATGCCCATGGGTAAGGTAACAATTAAGGCGCAGGTGAGTAATTGCCCAAGGCGGTTTAATCCAAGCTGTACGGCAATAAGGCTACTTATCATTAAGGTGCCAAGCGCATAGAACCATTGGACTAGATTGGCTAGCCGGTCGCTGTTGGTGAATATTTGTAAGAGCAGCACATGGTATTCAGCAAATGGCGGGTAGGTATTTTGCCGTAACATTTCTGTTGTAAATGGGACTAAGCTTTTATTTTGGATCCAATGCATAACACGGGTCATGCGGTAGCCTAAGGAATCTCCTTCATTGGGAACGCAGGAAATGGCTGTAATGAATTGGATAGACATGATGCTGATGATGATAAATAGAAGAATGAATTCTTTGTTGTTTAGGCGAGGGAATTTGATGTGAGGGAATGATTTTTTTTTATTGTAATGTAAGAAAATCCAGCAGGCTAATCCAAGGAGTACTGCGTTTAGTAAGCAAAAGACGGGGAGGAAGGTTAGTTGTTCAAAAAGACTTAAGATTTCAACCAAGAGCCATATAAAAATCCCGCTTATTGTGATTGCCCATACAAGGATCTTACGAAGGGAGGGAAGCATTCTTAATTTTTACGTTGGACAACCTGGATCCGGGGTTCCTGCGCAAGTGCCGCCGCTGCAAAGGTCGTTGAGTGTGCAAGCATCGCCATCATCGCAAGTTGTTGCTGCTGGATCGGCAACCTCAGAGCATGCGTGGGCATTGCAATCCCACATCTTGCATATGTCAGCAGCTCGACCTTGGCTTGCGGTGCAATCAGCATCAACGTTACATGCGACACAGGCAAAGTCTGCAGCTACATCAGAAATAACATATCCATCAAGGCAAGAAAGGCAATCGCCAGCACAGTGGGCACTGCTATCACAGACTTCGCTAGTGTCCTGTTCGCCATCCCCGCAATTGCAAGGATCGTTGGAACATGTTTGAGGTCCTAGTGTTGCGCCATAAGTTGTAGGGCAGGTGCTATAAATATTCCATGTTAAGGTTGTGTCAGTGGTTGAACTTTGAGGATTTGTAGTTTGTCCATATTTAGGGCAGCAGCATGGGTCTCCTGGGGCAGCATTTCCTCCCCAGGTAACAGTTAAGGTTACAGATGTGTCGCATGATTCTGCAGGGGTTGGGTTTGTCAATGGATCATTAGAGCAGTCAAAGTTATTATTACAACCACCACTACATCCTGGAGCAGGGTTAATTACTAAGCATCCGCTACAGATAAAATCAGGGCAACTAGGATCAGCGACATAGGTGGATGGTTCGCATTCTTCGCCTGAGTCAATAATGCCATTGCCGCAACTTGGGAATGTAGTTGTTTGGGTTTGTGTTTGGGTTTGTGTTTCCGTCTGAGTTTGTGTTTCAGTTTCTGTCTCAGTCTGAGTTTCAGTTTCGGTTTGTGTCTGAGTTTCTGTTTCTGTCTGAGTCTCAGTTTCTGTCTCAGTTTGTGTTTCGGTTTCCGTTTCAGTCTGTGTCTCGGTTTCAGTTTCTGTCTGAGTCTCGGTTTCCGTCTCTGTCTGAGTTTCGGTTTCCGTTTCAGTCTGTGTCTCGGTTTCAGTTTCTGTCTGAGTTTCAGTTTCTGTCTCAGTCTGTGTCTCAGTTTCCGTCTCAGTTTGTGTTTCAGTTTCTGTCTCAGTCTGTGTTTCGGTTTCAGTTTCTGTCTGAGTCTCAGTTTCAGTCTGTGTCTCGGTTTCCGTCTCTGTCTGTGTTTGTGTTTCTGTTTCAGTCTGTGTCTCAGTTTCCGTCTCAGTTTGTGTTTCAGTTTCTGTCTCAGTCTGTGTTTCGGTTTCAGTTTCTGTCTG
>CAYNTZ010000016.1:0-15355 GCA_964400365.1 uncultured Planctomycetales bacterium
GTGAAGTGACTGGTTTTTGAGACCAGCGCGTATACCAGTTCCGCCACCCCAGCATAAGGTGTACCGCAATAAAAAGTGGAGCCGAGGAGGATCGAACCCCTGACCTCTTGCATGCCATGCAAGCGCTCTACCAAACTGAGCTACGGCCCCAAAACTTCTCTAAAATATCAAGAACAACATAACGAAGTTTTGGGTGCCTGTGCAATTTCCCTAAAATCTTTTCCAAGAGAAATTGCCGGCCCCTCACGTCGCTTTTAAGAAGTGCCACTATACCATCGCAAAAAGATTTTGTCAAAACTAAGATTGGCATGCTATACTTCCACTATGCACAGAAAAATCACATTCCTTATCTTGTTTTCCCTTCTCTTGTCTACCCCGATTCACGCAGAATCTGTCGTTACGCTCAAGGACGGATCCCAAATCAAAGGTGAGATGGTCGGGCTTAATAATGGCATTTACACCCTTAAAACACCCATCATCGGCGAAATACATGTCGCCGTTGCTGATGTGGTTAATATCAATAATGGCGCTACTGCACAGCCTCTTGACCCAACAGCCCAAGGCAACCTGCCCAATCCAGATTTAAAAGCCCAGGTTAAATCTGCCCAAACACAATTAATGAGCAATCCCCAGGCTATGCTTGAGTTGCAACAAATGGTTCAAGACCCAGAAATTGCCCAACTGCTTTCCGACCCCGCCTTGGTGCAGATTGTTACCTCCAACGATGTTAATGCCATCGCCACCAACCCGCAAGCGCAAGCACTCATGAATAACCCCAAGATGCGTGCCTTTATTCAAAAACTGCAAAGCAACGCAACCGTCCAATAATCTAATAAGACTTAAACACGTATCGGCAGGATCACAAAAGGAATCCCTTTGGGATAGAAACGGCTTTGCATAGCAAAAATCGTATTGTTGTGCAAAAGACGGGTCAACATGGTTTCCTGACCAAAAACTAATTGGCCGCCAAAAAAGATTGCCGACGGGTAACGCGCAATAATCTGACCAGCTAATTCTTCCACCTGGGCAATCGCATCAGTCCCCACACTAGTAACCCCTTCTGCCCAAAACCCTTCGGAACGCATGTAAGCCACGTAACGCTCCATATCTTCCTTAACCTTGGCATTCAAACGCTCAACTTCATCAATCCCTTTAAAATTACCGGCATCAACCACCCCCACCTCAACAAACATAAAGCCTTTAAATTCACGGCCAAAATATTTAATCACATTAAAAAGCGTATGTAACCCTAATCCATTAAACCCGTTAACCAACACCACGGCCACCTTAGCATCTGAAGTGATTTCATAAGGATTTTTCCCAACAGGCTTATCCCCCAAGGTTGCCGTCACGCTTTGCATTAACGGATTTAAACGTTTTAACATCTTGGCTGTATCTAGGTAGTGGTTCTTTATAAAGATACATACACACACCAAGGACGCGGTAATCACCAAGGTTACCCAGCCACCTTCATGGAATTTCAACACCAGCACAGAAATAAGAATAAAGGTTGTTAAGGCTAACCCAATCCCATTAATGCAAATCTTGCCCTTCCATGCCGGCATATCCTTCCGATTGCGCCACCAATAACGCACCATGCCTGCCTGGGCCAAACAAAAATCAATAAATACATTAATAGCGTACAAAACCACCAGGAATTTGACTGAACCACCGGTTACAATCAAGGTAATCACTGCAGCCAACCCCATCAGCATTATCCCATTTTGCGTGACCAAGCGGTCGGAAAGCATGGCAAAGCGGGTGGGAAGCCAGCGGTCCAAGGCCATATTAGCCAAAACCCCAGGCCCGCCGATAAAACCAGCTTGAGCTGCCACAAAAAGGATTAATGCCTCTGATATTAAAATAATCCAAACAAAACCTTGCCCCCAAAAAGGGTCCCAATCCATGGTCACCGCTTGAAAAAGCACCGCGTTTAAAGTCTTACCCGGCACATGCTGCACATGGAAAAGCAAATACGCCACCATTAGCCCCATCACCGTAAGGGCTAAGGACAAGGCCATATATTGCATGGTGCGCCGACCCGTTGCCGCCTTGGGTTCACGCAAAATAGACATCCCGTTGCTGACAGCTTCAATCCCCGTGTAGGTACCCGCCCCCATGCTGTAGGCGCGCATGATAATGGCCATTACACCCCAGAAACCTAACTCCGCCGTTGCTGAATTAATATCCTTGCCTGTCTCCACAAATAATTGTGGCATTTCAGGAATATGCGTCCAGATCGCATACACAATCACAAAAATATGGGTCAACACAAAAACCATAAACACCGGCACTAAGGGCAGCACACTTTCCTTAACCCCGCGCAAATTTAAAATAATTAAGGCAAAGAGGGTAAAAAGGGCAAAATATAATTTATACCCCTGCCAATCAATGGGCATAAAACTAAACAACGCGTCAGAACCAGCAGCAACAGAAATAGCGATGGTCAACACGTAATCAATCAACAGCGCGCAACCGGAAAACATCCCTAAGCCTGGTGACAATAATTTACTCGCCACCAAATAACCACCACCGCCATGAGGAAATTGTTCAATAATCTGGATATAACTGGCTGAAATGACTATGACGGTAATGGCCGAAGCTAAGGCCACAAACAAACTCAAATACGGATGCGCACCTAAGGCCAAGAACGCTTCTTCAGGACCGTAACAGGACGACGAAAGACCATCGGCACCAAGCCCAACCCAGGCAAAAAAAGCCACCAAGGATAAATTATGAAAAACCTTCTTGTCGTAAGGGCTCTTGGCCTGTCCAATAAAGGTTTTCTTTAAAAATTGACGGATCATGGATATCTTCCTTTTTCAACTAAACTGCATTTGTCTCATGCGCATGGCGCAACTGGCCGCATGCGGCAGCTACATCACGGCCGCGCGGCATGCGGATGGTGGCATGAATTCCCTCTTTTTCCAGCTGGCTACGGAACGCAAACATTTCATCCCTGCTCGGGCAAACATGAGGGAATTCCTTTACAGGATTATACGGGATCAGATTCATCTTGCAAATAAGGCCTTTAAATAATTTAGCTAGGGCTTTCGGCGCCTGCGGGGTGCAGGTGACATTTTTGATCATGATATATTCGAAGGTGATTTGACGGCCTTTGCTCCCCACATACTGGCGACAGGCGGCGATTAATTCTTCAATGGGGTACTTTTTATTAACCGGCATCAGCACATTACGGGAGGGGTTATCGTAACCATGCAGTGAGATCGCTAGTTCAATCTGCAGGTCTTGTTCGGCTAACATCTTAATCTTAGGCACCACACCCGACGTCGATACGGTAATACGGCGCGCTGCAATATTGATCGCCTTATCGGAATTAATCAAGCCAATAGCCTTAATTAGATTGTCATAATTATCCATGGGCTCGCCAATACCCATAAAAACAATGTGCGATAGCGGCCGATCCGTTTGGCAAGCAGCCTTCACATGCAGGACTTCTGTCATAATTTCCGCCACCGACAAATTGCGCTTCCACCCCGCCACCCCGGAGGCACAAAAACGACAGCCGAATTTACAACCCACCTGGGTGGAAATGCACGCCGTAGTGCGGGTTTCAACCGGAATAATCACCGCCTCCACCTTCTCATGATCATTTAAATCAAAAAGAAATTTGGTCGTACCATCCTCGGAAACCTGTTTATCCGCGACAACCGCAGGGCCAAAGGCAAAATGCTTGGCTAACTTCTCGCGCAAGCCTCCAGATAAACTAGTCATCTGGCCAAAGGATGTGGCATTTTTCTTGTAAATCCATTCAAAAATTTGTTCCGCACGAAAGCCAGGCTCACCCAACGACTTTAAATAAGCCGTTAGCTCGTCAAAGGATAAATCACGGATATCCGGGAGGGTTGTCATTTTTTCTCGACGAATTCGCCGATATTGCGGTATTTGTTGTAGCGTTTTTCTAAGAGTTCTTCACGGCTTAGGGATGACAATTTCTTTAAATGCTTTAACAGCGCTGTTTTTAAATCACCCGCTACTTCTTCAGGGCCGCGGTGGGCACCACCTAAGGGCTCAGGGATAATCTCATCAACAATACCAAACTTTGATAAATCTTCGCCGTGCATCTTTAAAGCTTCCGCCGCTAAAGGCGCTTTCAAGGCTGAACGCCAAAGGATAGACGCACAACCTTCCGGCGAAATAACTGAATAATAAGCGTGCTGCAAAATTAAGACTTTATCAGCGACACCGATCCCTAAAGCCCCGCCACTGCCGCCCTCGCCGATAATGACCGCAATAATAGGTGTGGCAACGCCGGCCATATCACGCAAATTTTCTGCAATCGCCTGGGCTTGGCCGCGTTCTTCAGCGCCGATGCCAGGATATGCACCAGGGGTATCAATCAAACAAATCACCGGCACTTGGAATTTCTCTGCCAGCTTCATCAAACGCATGGCCTTGCGGTACCCTTCCGGATGCGCACAACCAAAATTACGCATGACATTTTCTTTCACATCACGGCCCTTTTGATGGCCCATGATCATCACCTTAACACCATCAATCTTGGCAAAACCACCCACCAAGGCCTTGTCATCCGCAAAAAGTCTATCCCCATGCAATTCCATGTACTCTTCCGTCATCAAACGGATGTAATCAAGCGTATAGGGACGCTTAGGATGGCGGGCAATCTGCACCCGCTGCCAAGGCGTTAAATTCCCGTAAATATCCGCCTTTAATTTCTCGACCTTGGACTCTAGGCGCTTAATCTCCGGCTCTAAGGTCACCTTCTTAGACCCCATGGAACGCAAATCATTAATCTTATGTTCAAGCTCTAAAATTGGTTTTTCAAAATCCATGGTGGCCATGATTAATCCTGTATCTTTATCGTCGTACCCATTGGGATAATATCAAATAATTCTTCAACCTCGCCGTTGCGCAAGCGCACACAGCCGGAAGTCACTTGCTGGCCGATTAGCTCCGGCTTAATCGTACCATGAATGCCATAATGCGGATCTAGGTCAAAACCCATCCATCGGGTGCCCAATTCATTCGCCGGGCTTTCAGCGGCAATAGGCGCTGAACCTGACTTAAACCACACGGGCTTTTCAATCTTGGAAGCAATCTTAAACACGCCTACCGGAGTTGAATTATTTGTCCCTGTCGACACATGATAGATCTTAACCACCTCTTCACCTGATTTTAAAATAAGTATGTTCTGCGATTTGTCGACCAGCGCATTAAACGGAGCATTCCATATGCGCAACTTCTGGCCAACCCGAATCACATCACTTTTAATATTATTACTTTTCTTGATTAATTCCTTTGTCGTCCCGTATTGTTTGGCCAACTTCCCTAATGAATCGCCCGGCTTAACTTCATGCAGTAGTGTTTGCGGTGTTTGGATATTGGAGGCGATGATGGCGATATTTAATTGCCCCAGTTTTTCTTGGATCTCTTCAATCTTATCATAATCAGGATAATCGCTGACAATTGCCGCATAGGCATCCTTAGCCTCTAACCTATTCCCATTTGCTTCTGCCTTTGCCGCTGATTCTAGCAATTGATTAACCGATGCCGCTGTTTGCGCGCCTTCCTTGGAGATGGCAGCTCCCTTACCATGCTGGGCAATAGCAATCCCCGCACCAGCTAACAAGACAACCGACCCAATAATCATAACCCAACGATTTTTCATAAAAATCCTTTTAGTGTAGGACAACCGCGCAGGTAATACCAAAAATCAACCCGGCCAATACCTGGATCGGCGTGTGACCGACCAGTTCTTTTAAACGCTTTTCTTCAATTTGCTTCTTCCACTATATATCATCCATCATCTTATTAAGGATGCTCGCCTGGTGCCCTGTGGCCCTGCGCACCCCCTGAGCATCAAACATGGTGACTGCGGCAAAAACCGCGGCGATGGCAAAAAGAGCCGTATCAAAACCATGCTCCAAACCAACGCTGGTGGCCAAGGCTGCTGCCCCTGCCGCATGGCTGGAAGGCATCCCCCCAGTTCCAATAAACCAACGGAAATTAAACCGCTTCTCCTTAAAATAACCCAAAAGCACCTTTGTCGCTTGGGCCAAAAACCAAACGCTAAGGGTAATTAAAAAAATCCGGTTGTGGATAATTTCCGGAAAGAATGAGTGTTCAACTGGCTCTATCATCAACTTATTGACTGACATTTTCCTTTATGTTAGCCTATATTATATTATTACCCCCCCAAAAAGCAAGTAAAGCTTTCTCCCCCATGAAAGCTAAATAATTAATCCCCCCTACAAAAAGAAAGCCGCTGCCTTATGCTCGCAAAAACCGTTACCTTTGGCCTATTGGGGCTAGACGCCTATCCCATCACCATTGAAACAGATATTTCACCAGGACTTCCCGCCACCACCATTGTAGGCCTCCCGGATAGCGCTGTTAAAGAAAGCCGGGAACGCGTCCGCGCAGCCCTCAAGAACAGCGGCTTTAATTACCCTGGTGGAAGAATAACCATTAACCTATCCCCGGCAGATATCCGTAAAGAAGGGCCTTCCTTTGACCTTGCCATCGCCCTATCCTTGCTGGCGGCTGATGGGCAGATTGCCTTAGCATCAATTGATGGTTATGCCTTCTTAGGCGAACTGTCCTTAGAGGGAAACTTACAGCCCGTTGCTGGGTTACTTTCAATCGCCTTAGCCTGTGAACAACGCGCAATGAAAGGACTGATTGTCCCTTTAGCTAATGCCCATCAAGCTTCTTTAGCGCAAACAGTTTCCATATACCCTGCTAACCACTTAAACGAAGTGATTGCCTTCCTGCAACAACCTAACCTCATCAACGCCTGCCCTTCACCTGACAGCCGTATTTTTAAAGAGAATCGACGCTATGCGCTTGATTTTTCTGATGTAAAAGGCCAGGCCAGCGTAAAAAGAGGTTTAGAAATTGCTGCCGCCGGCGGGCATAACGTGCTGTTAATTGGGCCTCCGGGCAGCGGCAAGACCATGCTGGCTAAACGGCTTGCCACCATCCTGCCTGAAATGAGCTTAAAAGAAATTCTGCAAACCACCCAAATACACTCGGTGGGTGGAACAATTAAAACAGATACCGGCATTGTCACCCAACGCCCCGTGCGCAACCCGCACCACACCACCTCTGATATTGCCTTGATTGGTGGAGGCAGTGCGCCTAAACCCGGCGAGGTCAGCTTGGCCCATAACGGCGTGCTTTTTTTAGACGAACTTCCGGAATTCTCCCGCCAAGCTCTGGAAGTGCTGCGCCAACCCATGGAAGACGGCTACGTCACGATTGCACGCGCTAAACAAACACACCGCTTCCCAGCCCGGTTCATGTTAATTGCCAGCATGAATCCCTGCCCGTGCGGATTTTTAGGCGAACCGCAAAAGAACTGCCGCTGTTCACGACTTGATATTGAACGCTACCAACACAAAATATCGGGCCCCCTGCTTGACCGCATTGATATGCACCTGCATGTGCCTTCCATTAAAAGCGCGCAACTATGGTCCGCTGATGAGGGAGAATGCTCCATCTATATTAAAGAACGCACCATGGCAGCACGGACGCGCCAATCAGCGCGCTTAAACGGCCTCAACATTGCCTGCAATGCGCAAATGAATACCCAGCATATTAATAAGTTCTGTACGATTACACGCGAAGGAAAAAACTTACTGGAAAAATCAATGGAAGGGTTGAACCTATCGGCCAGGGCGCACCATAAAATTCTAAAGATGGCACGTACCATCGCCGACTTAGACAAAGCTGCGGATATTGACGCTAAACATGTCGCTGAGGCGATTAGTTACCGGTCGCTGGATCGGATGAACCATCCAGTATAGGACTATGGGCAATGGGTTTTTGCGCCATCACCTTACCTAAACACGCCTGCAGTAAGGAACGGGCTTCCTTGAGCTCATTTAACACCTCTTGATATTTTGATTCAAGACTCAAGTTTCCATCACGCGCTGTTGTCAGTTCCAACTGCAAGGCATCAATCTTCTTATTCACCTCAGCCATCATCAAGGCCGTATTCTTACCTTCACGGACCATATAACCTTCATTACCGACACCTTCAATGCTTTCATAACGCTTAATCATAACATTCAACTGATCCACCTGCTGATAAGCTGCTTTTAATTGCAAGCGCAATTCATCAATTTGTTTACGGCTTTGGGCTAATGACCCTGCCTTGACTGATAACTCTGATTCCAAAGCCGCAACCGCATCGTTCTTGAGCTTAAGCTTTGACTCAACCTTTGCTTTTTCCGCCGCTGATAACGCAGCATTTAATTGTTGCTTTAAATCAACAATGGCTGCTTTTTGTTCCTGCACCTGGGCTTTTAAACTTTCAATATTCTGTTGGTAATCACCCGCCTTGGCGGCAAACTCAACCTTTAATGATTGGATTAGCTTATCCTTGGCCTCAATGCGCGGCTCGACTTCTTTTAACCGCGCCTGCATACTCTTTAAATCTTCCCGCAAGGCCACTAAATCCGCGTCGGGAACAACCGGCTTATTTTTTTCCTGCGCCAGGCTTTCACGTAAGGCCTTAATCTGTTCCTTGGAATCATTTAGCGCTTCTTTTAATTGGGCAACTTTATCGTCCTGACTCATTTCATTCAACCGCTTTTGAGCAATATTGAGCTTCTCGACTAGGAGGGCAACTTCTTTTTGCCTGCCGTTAATCGCCTCATCAGCCATCTTCTTTAATTGGCTTTCTTTATCTTTTGATATTTCCTTTAAGCGCAGCACTTCTTTAATCTTATACTCCAAATCGACAGTAACCTTCTTGACATTATCCTGGGCTACGGCTAAATCAGCTTTTAATTTCTCGACATTCGCCGCCTGCAAGTCAATTTCTTTTGCACTAGCCTCTGTTTGCCCCTGAACCAATACCAGCTGGGCTTCCTTCGCCTTTAACTGCTCCGTCAAAGCCTGCACCTGGGCTTTAGCCGCCTGCATATCCGCCTGCGCGCTTGTCATTTGCGCTTGCGGCACCATGGCCTTAATCTTGTCTTCACTTAAACTTAATTGTTCTTCCACTTGGGATAGCTGCAGGCGCTGATCTTTAATCTGCTGCTGCAACTCATCAATCGTTATCTTATGTTCCTTGGCATTCTGGTCAATCATCCCCTGCATCATGGAAAGGCTTAAATCCTTGGCCTTTATGTCCTGTTCTTTCTCGTTATAACGACGCTCTAATTCAGCAAAATAAGCTTCACCCTTTTTGATTTGCTCATCCTTAGCCGCAATCACATCGATTAATTGGATAATCTGCGTTTCAAGTAAGGCTTGACGTTTTTTAGCGGCCAGGATTTCCTGGAGCTTGCCATCATATTTCCCATCAGCATCATTCGCCCGCTGTTGGTATACGTCTAACATGGAAGACAGTTGGGTTAATTGATTTGTCTTCTCCTGTAATTGTTGGCGCAACGCCGCTAATTCATCTTGCTTTACCAATAACGCTTGTTGCATGGCCCGTAACTCTGCCTGAGCAGCTATCGACGATTGATTACGCGCGGCCACAACACCCTGCACCTTGGCCTCTAAAGCACCCGCTTGGTTAGCCAATGCTTCATGCTGCTGCACCGCTAAGGCCGATTGCTGGTTCAATAAATTAATTTGTTCCTGCTGTTTTGCCGTTAACAGTGTTGATTGCGATAAACGCTGGGCCAGCAATAGTTTTTCCTGCTTTAACTGTTGGACTTGAGCTTGGCGCTCTTGTGATTGCTGGACAACGAGGGATAGCTTATCCGATAAACCATCTAACTGCACCGCTTGCGCTTGGTTTTCAGCGGCGAGATCCAACACCTGCTTTAACGCATCGTTTAACTGAGCAATCTTTTCATTCTTGCTATTTATGTCCTGGGCATTGGCCTTCAGTTGAGCCTCTTGCTTAGCTAATAATTCTTCTTTGGATGCAAGCATGGCGTCCTTGCGTCCCATCAATGCTTTCTGTTGGTCTAATTCCAATTGCAAAGCCTTAATTTGCCCACGCAACCCGTTAACCAATGATTCCACCTTGCTTAAATCTGACTCACGCGTGCTGAATTCTTGTTTTAACGCCCCCACCTGTTGGCGCAATTGCCCCATTAAGGCAGCCCCCTCACCGGTCGCATTGTCCAAGCTAATATTAGCTTTTGTCAAACGCGCCACTGCTTCATTAAGCCGGTTGATTTCTGCGTCCTTATCCTTTAATTCATTGCGCTGACGCTCAACTAAAACCTTTAAGGCAATGACGCTTTCTGAAATGCGCTTGAAACCGTCATCCTTTAAATCTAAATATTGCCCCAGGGAGCCAATGCTTAATTTCAATGAATCATAATTCATTTGGGCCAAGGAAAGGCCCTGCTTTTGCAAGGCAATAACTTTTGCCTTGGCATTCAAAGCTTCCTTAACACTGCTTAATTCTTGCTTTGTTGTTACCAACTCTGCCTTAACAGCCGTCAACTCAGCCTTAAGCGCCGCTAATTGGGCTTTTAACTGGGCAATCTCTTTATCTTTAGCTGCTAGAATTAAATCAAGATTAACGATTTTTGCGTCGCTGGCGGTCAACTTATTCTTTAATTCTAATAGCAACCCGTCCTTACCATACCATTGGCGGGTAAGCCTGACCACATCCTCTGTCTTTGCTTCCAAAGATTGAGTTAGGCCGCTGATGGTTGTCTGGTGCGCGCTAATCTGCGCATTTTGTTCATTAATCTTATTTCTTAATTCTTGGGACTGAAGCTCTGCTTGTTGGACCGAGCCGACTTCTTTATTAATGCGGTTATTTTGATCCGTTAATTGACGGATCAGCTGTTGGTCAAGCTCATGCGCTTTCTTTAATCCACTAAGTTCTGCGCGCAGTTGATTGTTGGTATTAATTAATGGAAGGTTTTGGCTGTCACGTTCAGCAGCCCATTGGGCTTTTAAACGCTTGATTGTTTCACTATATTCAGTAATAATCGCGTCGTAGCTGTCATTGGCTGTCTTTAATTCTTGATTGATGACGTTAACCTGGTCTTTAAATTCCTGCAGATTATTTCCCTTGTCTTCCAAAGCCTTTACTTTTTGTTCAAGCGCGGCTAATTTAGCACTAAGGGCATCTTCAACCTGGCGGGAAGAAATCTCCTGCGGCGCTGTAATGGGTTGTGGAACAACCGCTGCCTTTAACTTCTCAACTTCTTGGGCTAGCTCAAGCACTTCTTTCGATCCTTCGTTATAACTTGGCGCTGGGCTGGGCGTTGCTGATTGAGCGGCAATACGCGCACGGTCACGCGCGACAATCTCATTGCTGTAGCTATTCATCGTCCGGTTAGCGCGCATCAGCCAGCTGGTCGAATCACAGCCATTGGCCATGGCCGCATCTGTCCCTACACCATAAAGCTCTTGGCGCAATAGCAGCACTGTTTGCTGGCGTTCACATAAGGCCTGCGTTAATAAATTGTTTTCGTCGATCAATTGACGGATGGCAATCTCATCATCACGGTTTGACCGGTCGCGGTTTATAACGCCCTTATTAATCGCATCCATGTCTTGCATGATCGCCACCGCGCGCGGCAACGTAGACACTGTTAAGGGAAGCGGGGCAACCGCCTCTTGAGCTAAAGATACTGGGACTGGCCCAAAGGTTAAAAGAAATGACAAAAATGAATTAACCGTGATGATAAAATTCTTCTTCATAATCCAGCCGCCTTATAGGGATGAGGGTAATTGTTTTTCTAAGATCTTAATCTTCTCTGATTTAGCACGCAGGGTTTCACGCAGGCTCTTTAAATCATTTTGTAAATCAGCCAAGTCTTGGTCTAGGTTCTCCTGGAGAACCGGCATGGCCACGGGAGTGGCTATTGGTTCCTTGGGCTTTGCCGCCACCGCCACAACTTCCGGCTTAACGGAAGTGGTTTTCACTAATAATTCATCAGCCACCGCATAGCCTTTAGACTTAATCGCGGTCAAATACTTAACCGCTTGCACATTGCCTTGATCAGCCCTTAGAATGCGCGCGTAAACATTGGCTGCTTGCGGGTAATCTCCCCTATTATAGAGTTGACGCCCATAATCGGATAATTCCTCAACCATTAAAGATTTTAAACTCTTTTTTCCCTCTTGGGCATGGGCCGCATTGATTGAAAAACCTAAAATAGCGCTTACGATAAGCGTTGCGATAATTTTTGTCATAGTTCTAACCCATTGATTTTAATACAGTTAAATGTTTTTCTTTTTGGCTTATGCTGCACTTGTCCTGCAGTCAAATTGACATTGATATGCGCAAGTATACCATCCCCTACAAGCTCTGTCAAGGCGATGAAGCCCTGTCAAGTAAAAATTAATATTTTCTTAACATGCTATGAAAAGGCAGTATTAGTAAACACTGCTCAGCCATGAGATGCCCGTACAGTCTTCTCTAAATTTCAAGAGTAAACATTGAAGACTGTAATGGGACATCTAAAGGCATTCGCACTATTTACTAATACTGCCTTTCTGCATGCTATTTTAATATTGTATCTATTTACTTGCTATGCTATAACAATGCCCATGGAAGCGACAGCAACCCCCATGCTTAAGCAATACCGTGAAATTAAAGCCCGCCACCAGGATTGCATCCTGTTTTTCCGTTTAGGTGATTTTTATGAAATGTTCTTTGAAGATGCCACCACAGCTTCCTCACTATTAGACTTAGTTTTAACTTCTCGCGGGAGTGACGCAGCTGGCAAGATCCCCATGTGCGGGATTCCCTATCATTCCTCAGAAAATTATATTGCTAAATTAGTGAAGGCCGGCAAAAAGGTG
Organism: uncultured Planctomycetales bacterium; assembly: GCA_964400365.1. Taxonomy (GTDB): domain Bacteria; phylum Omnitrophota; class Gorgyraeia; order Zapsychrales; family Fredricksoniimonadaceae; genus CAYNTZ01. The sequence goes on from CAYNTZ010000016.1 coordinate 12,724, forward strand.
GCCATCTGTGAGCAGATTGAAGATGTGGCCGTTGCTCGTGGCATTGTGAAACGAGATGTAATTAGGGTCATTAGTGCTGGAACTTATTTGGATGATGCCACGGACTCGCGTTATTTGTTATGCCTCTCGCCCTTGCAGGGTGGGCAGCTTGGTTTTGCCTTTTGCGATACCTCCGGTGGTGCTATTGAGGCAAATACGTTTAAATCAACGCATCAGGCCATTGAATTAATTGCAAAACTGCCCATCTTTGAGTGCCTTTATCCCGTTGCTAGCGAAGCCGTGATTAAGGAATTGCTCGCCCATCCCTTGCTGCGCTTGAAGAATATCCTGCTCTCGCCTTATGAAGACTGGTGCTTTAATGCTGAGATGGCCCGCAAGAACTTATGCACCCATTTTGGAGTGCTTAATTTAAATGGCTTTGGGCTTGAGGAAAACTTAGGCGCGCAATCAGCCTGCGGGGCATTGATGGAGTACCTTCGCAGCATGAACAAAACCGATATCAAGCATATCGACCGCTTGAAATTATACGCGGATGATGAATATGTGTTTATTTCACCCGCGGCGCATTATGGCTTGGAATTAGAAAGCGTCTTAAAAACACTTGATCTCACCCAAACCCCCATGGGCCGTCGGAAATTCCGCTTTTGGCTCTATCATCCATTAAAGAATATTGACGCCATTAAACAGCGTCAAGAGGCGGTTGACCTACTACATAAGAGTACTGCCGTCCAAACCAAGGTTGGCGAGCTCTTGCGATTTTTGCCGGATTTGGAAAAAGCGCTCTCGCGCATTGCCTGCGGCTGTGGGTCGGTCAAAGATTTATTAGCCCTACGCCAAGGTTTCCTACGTGCGCCATTGATTGCTGAATGCACTTACTCCTTAAATAATCCATTGCTCAAGATTGACGATATTGCCCCCTTGCGTGAATTGCTCACCAAGTCTATTAACCCTGAGGCGCCTTTAGCTAAACCTGAAGGCAAGATTGTGCAGGTCGGTATCGATAAGGAACTCGACGAGCTGCGCCATATCCAGGACAATGGCCGCCAATGGTTAGCTAATTTCCAAGCCGATGAGATTAAACGCACCGGGATTAATTCGCTTAAGGTGGGCTTCAATAATGTCTTTGGCTACTATATTGAAATCACCAAGGCCAATCAAAAGGCGGCACCGGCGCATTACATCCGTAAGCAAACCTTGGTCAACGGCGAACGCTATATCACGCCAGAATTAAAAGAATACGAAGAGAAGTTTTTGACCGCGCAGGAGAAAATACTTAAGATCGAGCGCCGCATCCTTGACGCAATAGAAAAGGAAATCCTTAATCACGCGCCAGCCATTCATCGCTATTGCGAAGGATTGGCCACACTTGACTGCCTATGGTCTCTTAGCAGCTTATTTAGCTGGGGCGCCTATATCCTGCCGGATATTAACTCCGCCATGGCCATTGATATTAAGGAAGGCCGCCATCCGGTGGTGGAAAAATCGGTCAGCGAAAATTTTGTGGCTAATGACACCTTGCTTGATAATAAGGACAATCATTTAATTATTCTGACTGGCCCTAACATGGCGGGTAAGTCGACCTATATCCGGCAAACCGCCATTCTTGTCATCATGGCGCAGATGGGTTCACCTATTCCCACTCAATCAGCGACGATTGGGACGGCGGATAAAATCTTTACCCGTATTGGCGCGCATGATGAAATTGCCAAAGGTCAGTCAACCTTCATGGTAGAAATGACGGAAACGGCTGATATCTTAAATAATCTAACCCCCCGCTCGCTGGTTATCTTGGATGAAATCGGGCGCGGCACCTCTACCTCCGACGGGTTATCGCTGGCCTGGGGCTTGGCGGAATATTTACAGAAACAAAACGTACGCGTGCTCTTTGCCACCCACTTCCATGAATTAGTGGCATTGGCTGATAAATTTAGCGGGGTTAAGAATTACAATGTGGCGGTGAAGGAATGGAAGGATAAGATTATCTTCATGCATAAAATTGTGCCCGGCGGGTCGGATGATTCCTACGGCATCTATGTGGCGAAGCTCGCCGGTATTCCAGAGAGCGTGATTAAACGTTCGAAGGAAATCTTGGCTGAAATTGAGATCGGCACGCCTACGCCTCATCAACATACGGATAAACAATTAAATCTTTTTGCGCCCACCAGTGACCCTGTGCTGGATGATATTAAGGATGAATTAAGCCACCTTGATATCAATAGCTTAACGCCGATGGATGCGCTCAAGAAACTGGATGAAATAAAGAAGAAACTCAATGCCTAAGGTTAACATTCTCCCCCCAGATGTTATTGCAAAAATTGCCGCCGGTGAAGTGGTTGACCGTCCCGCGTCGGTAATTAAAGAATTACTGGAAAACTCGATTGATGCTGGGGCTACGGCCATTGAAATTCACCTTAAGGATGCGGGCAAGGAATTGATTCATATTAAGGATAATGGCTGCGGGATTGCTCGTGCTGATATTGAGAAACTTTTTAACCGCCATGCCACCAGCAAGATTGCCGGCATTGATGATTTAGAACGCCTACATTCGATGGGTTTTCGCGGCGAGGCGCTGTATTCCATTGGGGCGGTGTCCGACGTTACTTTAAAATCACAAGCGGCTAATTCTACCGAT
>CAYNTZ010000016.1:15365-20736 GCA_964400365.1 uncultured Planctomycetales bacterium
CGCCTGGATCTAGCACCTGCCTCTCCTAGCGGGCCAGGGACTGATATCAAGATTGCCGAGCTTTTCTTTAATACACCAGCCCGTCGGAAATTCCTTAAAAGCAACACCGCTGAACTTAATCAGATCCTTAACATTGTTTTGCCTTATACGCTTATCTATCCAGAGAAAAAATTTACCCTCACCCATGCCGGGCGCAGTCTTTTAGATGTACGGTCAGCACCTAACCGTTTAGACCGCGCGGCCGCAGCCTTAAACCTGAGCTTAAAAGATTTAATTGAAACCGACCAGGAATTTATGCAGGAAGGCATTCGGGTCAGGTTGATCTTAGGCAATATCAATGTGCAACGTGCCCGTCGGGATTTGCAATATATCTTTGTCAATAACCGTCCGGTGGACAGCAAGAACTTAAGCTTTAACCTAAATGATGTCTATAAATTAATTATGCCACCTGGCGTCTATGGCGCCTTTATTCTCGATATTTCAATTAATCCAGCTAATGTGGACGTTAACATTCACCCCACCAAACGTGAGGTGCGCATTAAGGACGAGGCGAAACTCAGCAGCCTTGTCCGACGCATCGCGGAATATCAGCTGATGCAAAAAGGCGGCGTAAAAACAGTGTCCTCGTGGACAGCCCCTTCAACTCAAACCACTGAAGGAAACACAAGCCTGCCTGGCGGTGGGCAAGGCATTGCTTCATATGACATCATCTACGCGCCGGGGCAATTGCAAAGCATGATGAATCCAGCTAACTATGCAACGCGTGAAAGCGCCTATACGCGAAATGACTCCGCCACTAGCTCTCTGCCAGTCAAGGAAGACATGTTAGCTGAATTTAACTTGTTTAATAATACCACACCCCTGCGGGATAAATTTACCTCTAGCCGTTACATTGGCCAGTTCATGAATAAATACCTGCTCTTTGAAGCCAACAGCACCCTGCTGCTAGTCGACCAGCACGCTGCTCAAGAACGCATCATGTTTGAGAAATTCAAGAATCAAATTGAGGCAGGGACGGTGGAAGTACAACCTTTGCTAACACCCATCTTGTTAAAACTATCACCGCAAGAACGCATTGCCTGGGAAGAAACACAAGAAAAACTGCACGAGGTGGGCATTGAAACCAATCAATTCGACGATGAAACTATCGCCATCCAAACCCAGCCAACCTTGCTCAAGAACATTGAACGCACTGTACGCACCTTGCTAGCCGGTGACGACACCCCGCGGCTAGACAAAGACACCTTGGCAAGACGCGCCTGCAAAGCCTCAATCACCGCTGGTGATAAACTCGCCACCGAGCAGGTGGAGCACCAACGCAAACAATTACTCGCCTGCCACGACCCCTTCACCTGCCCGCACGGCAGGCCAACCGTCATTGAAATCACCGATAGCTTCCTAGAACGTCAGTTCTTACGCAGCTAAAATTTCAACCCATGACAATTTATCACGGCCTGACTGAACGCTTGTTCTTACCTTGCAGCTTCTTTTTATCCTCTAACTCCCGCTCCTTAGCCTTCTCTGCTGCGATCCGCTTGTTATCAATTAACAAAAGCTCTAAGGCTAGCTTTCTGATATCTTCACGGCCTAATGTGCCTAAGGCCCGCAAGAATTCCTTGGTTTTAACTTCATCACCTTGTTCAGGCCCAATTAATCCCCTCTGCTTAGCTAATTTCATTAACCAACTAAATGCCTGTGCCGCGTCTAACCCATGCCTGCTATCAGGGGACATCAATATCCAAATCCCCATCTCCACTAAAACACTATACTGATTCTGGCCTGAAATCAAATTCTGTAATACTGCCCTATATTCATTGCCATACAAATATGATTTCTGCTGTTGATCTATTTGATGGCGCGCTTCATGAAATCCTGTTGATTCCCGATACATAGACAAGATCTGCCCCTCATTCATCCCATCATAATCTTTAACAAAAAACTCCCGCCTTAATTCATCAAATCCGTCATCCTTATTTTCTTGCTTATAAAGAACCCGATGGATTTCCTTTACATGCTCACGCAGGCGATCCATCGCAATATACACAATATTTTGACTTGTATTAAGATGCCCAATGTAACTCAATAGATGTTTCTCGTCGTTATCAATTGGCTCATAAAGCACCACATCAACCACCTTCATTTCCGGCTTAATCACCAACGGCACAACACCTGACTGTTTATAAATACGAATCACCACCGGATCTGCCTTGAGATGATTAGCAATATAAAATCCTTGTGGTATTAGCACCTTGTTTAAGTCTTCTAATCTCATGAAAACATAGAATCCCTTTATCCCCTTATCATCTTCAGGAGCCCACACATAATCCCTAAGAGCACTAAAGCTTCTTTCTACCTTAACGCCTAATTGTGTATCTAATTGCCTCCCCCGCGCCACTGCATTCTTGCCCGCCTCCTGCATCTTCTGCTTATCATTCTGATAAAAGGCCTTAATTACCTGAGCAAACTCATAGGTTAAGAATTGTTCCAATGCCTCCTTGCTTATTTTGCTGCGTTCTGTTGACGGAGATTTTACCGCCTCTTTAACCTGACCTATTCCCTCGGCGAAAAGATCCGCTATTCTTGGGTCTATTGGAGGTGGGGGCTTATTGCTGCGCAGGACCATCCATCCCATGAATATCGCTATCGCAACAGAACAAATAAAAAATACCGCTTTTGTCATCCTTGATTTTAACGCCGGTATCCCCCACATCAGCATATAACCGACAAAAAATATAACAAACAATGCCACTAATCTTGCTGCGTATTGCCCACCAATGCTTAAAAAAGAAACCGTATCCCCTAGAGCCATAAAAAGAAGGGATAATAAATTAGTCGATACGTGTACAACGATAGGCAACAGGATATTGGAACTGCGCCAATACATGTATTGCCAAATAAAACCCTCAATTAAAAGTAGCATCAAGCATGCCGCTGCCATGAAGGGAGCGGTATGCAATAAATACGCATAAAATGAGTTCATTTCAAAATGCAAAATAGCCCAATAAAAAACCGAAAATAACGAACCAAACCAAAAAGCCCCGCTCGTAGATCCATTGGGCTTAAACCGCAAAAATAGATGAACTGCTATGTAGGCACCGGAAATCTTAATAAATTCTTCCAATATATTGACACGGACAAGCCCTACAACCGATACCTTTACAGGAGGAGCACTTTCAAATGCGTGGAAAAATGAATTGCCATAGTACCATAAGGTCAAGCCAACGGCTTGCATGACAACAGCTGTCAACAAAACAACCGTGAAAAATTCCCTAGCGCGCCGCCACACCTTTGGCGTGCCCCCCCAAAAAGAAAAATGCCTGCACTGCAAGGCCTGCCAACTCAAACGCAGACGGTCCTGCACGCTCTTCCCGCGATGAATCAACATGCCGGCGGCGGATAATGGCAGAGTTGCTTCGGAAGGTGTCAACGGCAGGCTGGCCTGCGCCATCTCCGGTGGGGCGTGGATACCGTTGGCTCTCAAGGCTAATAGTACTGCCAAACTCCCCAGCCACAAGGCCCAAATAGCAGGTGCTGAAGAAGCCCTCCTTAAAAATAAGGACGCCTTGACAGCTGAGGCAGAACATATTACACTTAAAATAACATTGAGGAGATTGTTACTATGCTTAAAATTAATCCTGATTTGGCGCTTGATGTCATTGAATACACCTTCGATCGCTTGCCAGTTGCCCAAAAATTGCGCGTCGTAGAGCGCCTTCAACGTAAGACCCGCCAACAACGCTGGCAGCCACTGGTAGATGATATCCGTAAACGTGCCCAAAAATCTCCCATTAGCGATAGTGAAATAGCCGCCATCTGCCAAGACGTACGCGCCTCCCGTCATGCCAAAAAACATTAAAGCTGTCGCTGACACTAATGTTATTATCAGCGCCGTCATCGGCGCAAGCCCAACATCACGCCAACTATTCAATGCTTTTATTGCTAACCGCTTCACCCCTGTAGTTGCTGATGCGTTATTAAGTGAAATCCATACCGCTATCCGTAAACCAAAGCTTAGAAAATATTTCACTACTGATAATATTAAAAAGTTTAATCGGCTAATGAAGATCGATGCCTTATTAGTGAAGCCGTTCCATAAAACAAAGATATGCCGTGACGCCAACGATAATTTCATCCTCGACATAGCATTGGCTGGCAAAGCAGATGTCATTGTTACCGGTGATGCTGATTTATTAACGCTTAATCCGTTTAAAGATATCCAAATCCTTACACCTAAAGACTTTATTACTTTTTTAAAATAACTGCTTTGTCTCTCTGCCCCGACCCAATAGATTTTCGCTGGGATATTGCCGGTTAATTGATTTAACCGAATATTTTCGTTGGGCTTTAATTCCCGGATGTCTTTTTTCTCCAGCTCTTCAAGTCTCTCTGCTGTTGGCTCAAACTCTAAATGAAATTTTTTAAGCGATATCCTGGTTAGGACAAATTGGCTTAAATCAACACCCATAAATTTAAATATATCCATCATGCGGGCAAGGTCTACTTCTTGAAGATTCTTAGAATTTTGATCTTGTGGGCGGGCGGAAGTTAAAAAGCGTTGCGTGTAAGAATAAAATTCAGTCGATACAACACCATTATTCGCATCATACTTTTCAAGCGCTATGGCGACACAGCCCTTTTCTAAGATCCTTGGCGAGATCACCTGCGCCTTCTCTGGTGGAGCGTGCGTTAAAACATCCGCGTAAAAATCCATATGCTTTTTGACTAAGCCCCTCAAGCTATACTCTCGACGAACAACGCCTACTGCTTGCTCAGCCATGGCGTATCGCGCATTAGGGTTCTTAATAAAAAATTTAATCGCTGTTTCTAACTGACGCTGGCTTCCCTTTTTAATCAATTGTCCTGTATGCCCATTAATCACCACATGCTTCATCGCGCCCACATCGGTTGCCACCACTGGAAGCCCCATGGCCATTGCTTCCAAGATCGTATTAGGCAAGCCTTCGCTGATACTAAATAAGACCTTAAGATCTGCATCGCGATAGACCTGGCGCAATTGATCCTGGCTTAGATGTCCCATGATATGAACCTTGCCCAGCAATTTATTTTTAGCAATATAAGCATTCAGCTGTCCTAGATATTCCTCATCCTGAGTTTCCCCTGCCAAAACAACATGAATTGGCCGACGCGCAACATCTTTAAGAGCAACCGCCGCCTTAAGCACTTCCAGCTGTCCTTTATCTCGATAAACCCTAGCGGCAACTACTATTACAAAAGCATTGATAGGCACTGGTAGGCGTGCACGACACTCTCCAATAGCAACCTTCTCCCGACTAAAGTAGTCTATACCAACACCATTAGACACGCATACCGCCTGCTTAGCTAAACCTTTGGGCCACCCTTCCAAGCTAAC
>CAYNTZ010000017.1:0-20716 GCA_964400365.1 uncultured Planctomycetales bacterium
TCTTATCTGCCAAGCGTCGATCAGCTTCGATACCATTGGCATGCTTCAAGAAAGAAAACCAATTTGTTGTTTTATGATCGAAATTATTCGGATCAAAATGTGGACAGCGCTGAGAAATATGCACGAACGCAAAACCCGGATGATCGAAGGCAGCTTTCATCGTATTCGTTAAATGATCTGGAATCCAATCCGCCGTTGAAGCAACAAAGGAAGCACCTAAACCTAAGGCTACTGTTAAAGGATTAATGGGACTTAAAAAAGACCCTTGTGGCTGGGTGCTGGTTGGATGATCCTTACGCGTCGTCGGTGAGGTCTGATTCTTAGTCAAGGCGTAAAGCTCATTGTCATACATTAAATAGACGCATTTGAAATTCTTATTAATCCCATGCATCAAGTGATTACCCCCGATACTTAAGGAGTCACCATCCCCGGAATGCACAAATAAATTTAAATCAGGACGGGCTAAGGCTACACCTAAGGCCACGGTCACAGCACGACCATGAATGGAGTGAACGCCGTAGGTATTAAAATAGTTGGGGGCGCGACCGGAACAGCCGATCCCTGACACGTTCACCGTCTGCGCGGGCTGCAACTGACGCTCGACAATAAAACGCTTTAAACCCATGATGATGCCAAAGTCACCACATCCTGCACACCAGCGTGGATTTTCGGTTGCTAAATCTTTAATCGTGATCGGCCCTTTTTCGGGAGCCGTAGTTGTTTGGGTTGTCATTTAAGAGCCTCCTTAATCCGTTCCACAACGACGCTGGGGCGAATCGGACGTCCGGTCGCCTCTGACATCATTGATTGCACATCCACCAAGGTTTCTGCACGTAATAATAGCGCTAACGGTGATGGCTTTAAGGCATCGCCATAGGCTACTTCAATCGTATATACCCTTTTATATTTAGCAAAAACTTCCTTTAACATTAATGGCAATGGATAAACCATGCGTAAATGCATCCCCGAGGCCTTTAACCCTTGCTTTTGACACACTGAAATAGTTTCTTCCAAGGCCCCACGCACCGACCCCCAACCAACAATCAAGATTTCATTGGTCTCAGGCCCAAACATTTCCGGTGCTGTCAAGGCACGGCGCACGGCATGAACTTTTTCATTACGCACCTTATGTGAATTGTGATTGGTGCCAGAAAAATAATTGACCTTGCCTTGCGCGTCGGTATTTAACCCTGTAATACGGCGCATCCCGCCTTCCGTTCCCGGATTAGTTTGTAAAGCGCGCACCATGGGAATTTCCTTAGGCAGACGCTTCATGCGGAAACGTTCCAAAATAAAATCAGGAATATCTTCCACATTCTCCATCATGACAACCTTAGGCTTGGTGATAACCTTATAACTGTTAGCCGTCTGGAAATCGCTCATAATAAAAACCGGCAGGCGTAATTTCTCTGCCAAATAACGGGCCATATGCGGCGCATAGAAACAATCAATAACATTGGCCACTGAAACCACCACCTTGGTGTAATCGCCGTGTGAACCAAAAATAACTGAAGTCAAGTCCGACTGCTCAGTCTTGGTGGGCATACCCGTCGATGGGCCAGAACGCTGCACATCCAAGACAATTAAAGGCACTTCAGCGCTTTGAGAATAACCAATGAATTCTTGCTTCAATGATAAACCAGGACCTGAGGTTGCGGTGATAGCCGGGACGCCGCTGTAATAGGAACCAATGGCGGTGCCGATGGCTGCAATTTCATCTTCTGCTTGATGAACCACACCACCGTAGGAAGGAAACTGCTTAGCCAAGGTATGCATAACCGAGGATGCCGGGGTAATCGGATAACCTGAAAACAATTTGATACCCGCATCAATAATCCCAAGGCTCAAAGCTGTATTACCATCGATCAAAATCTTCTCACCTTGACGCGGCGTGCTTTCCACTTGAATGCGAAAGAAGACTTTTTCCTTAGCCAATTGATAACCATTATGATACAGGGTGATGTTCTTGGCCATGATCTCAGGCTTTAGTTTTTTACCAAAGGTCTTTTCAATTTCCTTTTGCACAATTTCTTCATCCATGCCGTAGATGTAGGCTAGCATCCCCAGGTAATATAAATTCTGCCCCTTACCCCCCATTTCTTTAACAAGCGTTTGGGAAGCAGCATCGACTTCAAAAGGAATGACAGATAAACCTTCCTTGGTGCAGCGCTTTAAGACCATTTCATAGGAATCAGGATTGGCTTCGCGGTCGCCCATATCAAGTAGGATACGGCAATTAGGATTATGTTCAAAATCATCCAAGCGGCGGTCTAATACAATTTCATGGGAAGCAATAATTAGATCGGTGTCATTACCAATATTGGTCACGTCAAAATCCGCAATACGGATAATAACGCCGGACAATGCCGGACGGCTGCGCGCCGGCGGCGAAATTTCCGCCGGGATCATGGGCTCAACGTACACATATTTACCCAAGGCCACAAAGGCACTGAGCAAGATGTCACCGGCTTTTTGAGCACCAAAACCAGCATCCATCAATAATTCAAATCTACTGACTGAATGTTTTTCCACTGACATAGCTAACCTCTTTTGCTGTTATAAAATAATAAAAATAAAATGACGTATTTTCATTACTATAGCATTGCCAATACCTTTGGCAAGGGAAAACGCAGGAATAATATGGGGATTTTTAACTATTGCAACCGACGTTGACAGGGCGCAATTCTTTAAGTGTTTTCAATAAGGCTTTAGAGCCATCCGCAACCTGATCGAGGGGCTGCTCTTCCATCTTCAAAATCTCATCAAGGTTGATTTCTGAGCGAATGGCAAAACCAGCATCTTGAATCATGCGCAAGGTACGCGTGTTGGACGCACCCTTGGCATTTAAATAGCCTTGCAAAAATAATGAATTGGCAGGGTACAAGGCCATTACTTCCATGGCACGCAGATGCATTTCGCGCCCAGCAGCGACACGGATTTCAGCCTTAGGATTTAAGAAGCGGAATAAACATAACACCCGTAAACAAAATTCCGGTGATAAATTTGAACTTTCTGTTAATTGATTACCTTCAATCGGCACTAATAAATTAACCGGAATAGACTCAGCCTTAAGCGCGCGTAACTCCTTGGCTACTTCTACAATATCTTTATTACGCTCCCCCATCCCCACAATCATACCGGAACATAATTTAATCCCCGCCTGGCGTGCGGCTAATAAAGTGTTAAGACGATCGGCGTAGGTATGGGTGGTGCAAATATTTGGGTAATTTTCTTTGGACGTATTTAAGTTATGATTAAGACGGTCAAGCCCTGCCTGCTTTAATTTAACCGCTCCTTCATTGGAAACAAACCCGGTAGACACACAAACTTCCTTACCGGGAAATTCCTGCTTAATCTGACCAATCACCCGCTGTAAACGCTCAATGCGTGTTTGGCTTGCACTGCGGCCAGCAAAAACCATGCAATAACAAGACGCCCCCTTACCATAGGCTTGGCGGGCTTCTTCAATGATTTCCGCATCCGGCTTAATGCCGTATTCTTCAATATCCGCCTTGGATGATTTGGCCTGGGCACAGTAGTGACAATCTTCCTGGCAATGGCCATTTTGGGCATTATTCAAGATATGCACCCGCACTTCCTTACCAAAGGCGGCTTTACGCACCTGGAAGGCGGCATCTAATAAAGGCAACAATTCAAGGCTAGGATCAGATAAAATCCGCTCACAAGAGGCATTGTCCAGCTCCTGGCCATTCAAGGATTGTTCGCTTAAAGAATTATAAAAATCACGATTCATAGGATTTTTACTATCCCAAAAACTTAAGCCATTGTCAACAGTTTCTATGAAGATTGGTTTACAATTGATTCTGAAGCAGCGCCAAGAAATTGATAAATATTTGTCATCGGCTCAATATTAAAAATAACCGGCACCACCCCCGAAGCCTCTTCCCATTGCTTTAGCATGACAGGATCAATATTAAAATCTCCATCGATAACATTATTCCCATCACTCTTCACCTCCAACGGCAATTTATCAGAAGTCAAATCAATACCACCTGTATTCGCTTTAACACCACTCATCGTCTCATCTATAACTTGCACGCCCCTCAATAAACGATCCTTCTTTTCTTTTAAATCTTGCCTAACCTCAAACAAATTCCGCTGCTCCTTTAAACCCAACAAAGCATCCTGGCTGCGCCCTAAATGAGAATCTAAAATAATTTCTGTTGCTGTCAAACGATCATCCTTAAGAAAAAACAGGAAGCTATTTAAATTTGACTTAATTAGCCATGAAGAAAAATGCTTTGATGATTCTTGCTCCCGCACTGAAGCATCTAGCATTACACGCAAACGCTCACCCCCTAACTTATTAAACGCGTCCAACACTCTAAAATACAAATGTTCTTTTTGCTGATTAATAAAATACTGCCTCTCACCCAAGAGCCACAACGCACTAACAATCCCCCGCTCTAAGTAGATAGACTCATTCGTTTGAGGCGCATTAACAAGCCTAACAATGGCATGCTCCAGGCTTGGCACCACAATATCTAAATCAGGAGAATCATTGTCATATAAAAAAGGGTTGGCATGAATACCCATCATTAGTAAGTCAAAACTAACCAATTTATCCTTCCACTCACCCTCCGGAAATAACATAATTGAATTAGACAGCTTAATCAATTGGTCTACATTTGTAATAAACGATGTTAACGGCAAGTGAAACAATAACGGCAAGTCCAACAAACCAAAAGGACCAAGAACTTTATTCCATTTATCCAAATTAGCATTATAAATGCCCAGCATTTCCTTTAACTTTTCTTCTAAGCCATCACCCCAAGCAGATCTTCCTTTCATCGTTTCCTGCATAATATAAATAGATAAAGCAAAAAATACCCCCATGGGATGTTTCAACTCTAATTTCTCCCTTAACAAACCCTCATCATATTTCCCGCCATCAGATAAGACTTGAACCAATCCATTAATCGCATCATTAAGAACATCTTTATTTTCTTCAGAAAGACTTTCAATGATTTCATAATAAACATAGAAATTTCCCTCCGTATATTTTCTTTTCTTCAATAACAACTCGCCAACCTTTTCAATTGTTGCGCTTAAATCCAGCCCACCACCCATCAATGCATCAGTAGACATCGCAGCATCACCCCTTGATGATTTTAAGCCTGCCTGCCCATATTCTTTCGTCACATCTACCCTGAACTTTTTATTAAACCAATACTGCATACCAGATAAATTCCACTTTGAAAAATACCCATCATTATTCAAACCATTAAATTCATCCGCCGTACCAATCAACAACCTAGGCAATGGCTCTGCCCGCACCAAATCCCGCTCCTCTGTACTTAAAAATGCTTGCCACGTAGGGACAACAACAATTTCCTCTCCTTTGAGGGTTATTAAAATAAAATTGTGTGCTGATTCCCTATCAAAAGGCATCAACTTAATCACCCTTACCTTTACACCTACATTCTTCATACTTAAAGCATATGGCCCTTTTCTTAAGATTGATAAAAAAACTTTAATCATTTCCTTACTTAAAGGCGATGTATGTATCTTTTCTGGCCCATAGTCCCTAGCAATATCCATTTTGCCAACAGTGGCATACGCTTGATCCATCACCTCCTTTATATGTCCCCTTAATTTTATCAAGTAGTCTCGATCTCTTTTTCCAATCATTGCAAAAGAAGATGGCAAACTTACACCTGCCCGAACAAACATTAGGGCTGACTTATCATCGCCCACCTCCTTGGGAAGCTTATTGGTGACACTCATCACCAAATTGCCCATAGATGCCATAGCCATACTCACGCCACCAGAAAAATATTTGCGAGGAACCAACTCTTGGGTGGATAGATCCGATTCTTCTTTAATATAATTAAAGACACCTTTTTTAAAGGCTTGTAGGTACTGCTGATATATGCTTTCCGGATCCCCGAAATTATCATACCCGACACCTGCTACCTTATTTTTATCCGCGTACACCTTGGCTAAAATGCTTTGCTTAACCTTTTGTTTATACCAGGCAGCTAAGATAAGGCTGTGATACACCTGACGCAGGGGGGCGAAGTTTTTGCCTTCGTTGACTTCTTGTTCTAGTTGAGGCAGAACAATCTCTCGGACGATTTGTGAGACAACACTTGGCGTATCGTTTGTCCCCTGGGTTGGCTTCTCGTTCTTTGACTTCGCTAAATAATCTTCTTCCAGCATCACCTTCAACTTGGCTTCGACCACATAGGCAGTTGTTTTATTTTCATAAACCACCGCCTTTTGTGGCACGATCCACACCTTGTTAAAGGTATTCACTGGGATATTGGTGGTGCCAAATTTCTTTTGCGCCTCTTTGTAAACCTTATTCCAAAATTCACGCCCCACCTCTTCTTCCGGATAAATCAAGCTCGCGGTAATTTGCTTTAACAAATAATCCTGCGCTAAAAGGTCACGACCCATTTCGGTTTGACCAAAAGCATTGGGGATAATGCGGTCCTTCTCGTAGGGACTTAGGTTGACCCATAGGTCTTTATCCGGAACGGTTAGGCTCGCTAGAAAATAACGGATAAGGCGGTTGGCTTCTTGTTTAAGGTAATCCACCTTCGCCAAGTCTTCGGTGGACGCACCGTCCCCTGGGGACAGCACAAAATCAAATTTAAAGGGATTGTCCTTGTAAACCTTAATACCTTTAAGCAAGGGTGGATTCATAGGCGGGCTTAAATGCACCATCACCCCAGGGGCAGGCAAACGAAACTCCCCCTGCGCTGAATAAGCAACAGGACAAGTAGGACTAAGCGTATTTACACTAAACATTACTGCAACCGCTATTAACAATACTTTGGGGCATCTCATATTATCTAAAGTATGTACCATAAAACCATATTTAGCAAGGGCTTACAGCAGATTCGTAGAAAGCGCTTTCCCAAGGGTTTTTGAATATATTGCTTGCTTTTTAGACGCTATCAAGTATAGTTTAATACAGCTAACTTATTAATATTAGCTTGATTGCGCCCTGGAGACACAAAAAAATGCCACAACCTATTCATAGCTTCCATATTCCAGTCATGGGGACAGCTTTTTCGATTGACACCCCCGTGAAGGTGGCCCGCTACGGTATTCATTCGGTAATTTCCTTAGTCGATGATGCCTTAATTGAACAAATGCGGCAATTTTATTGTGAAAAAGAAGGCGAACACTACACCCCCATCACCAAATATGATGAAGATTTTCGCGCCAAACGCATTACCGCCTATTTGGACTTAGTGGACCGTATTGTCAAAAAACAATTCGCAGCCCTTAAAGCCTCAGCTTTCGAGCCTTCTAGTGAAATTACCAAATATTTTGATCTCTTGGATGACGCCACTGAATTAAAAAAGAAATACCGTCAAATGTTGGCTGAAAAAGACGCTACACGCAAACTTCAGCTGCAAAATGAATTACGTGAAGCCATCCGTCCCGGCGACATTAATGTCAATATCATGACTAAATTAGACCGTGACAATTACGATTCAAAAGGCAATGTATTAGCCCCGGAGTTCTCTGATGGCCTCTCAGCCTTGCGTGGCTATGCCCAAAGCAGCTTAAAATCAGCCATCGTCTTCTCGGCCGGTTTTAATCGCCGGCTTTATGCCTATATCGAACAATTCAAAGATTTCTATGCCGACACCACCGGGGAATTAAAGAAGCGGATTATTTTAAAGGTCAGTGATTTTCGTTCTTCGCTGATTCAAGGCAAATTCCTCGCCCAAAAAGGCTTGTGGATTTCAGAATACCGCATTGAATCAGGCTTAAACTGCGGCGGCCATGCCTTTGCTACCGACGGGTATTTAATGGGGCCCATCATGGATGAATTCCGCACCAAGAAAGAAGAATTAGTCACGCAATTGCACGGGATTTACAATAAGGCTTTAGCGCTTAAGAATATGGTTACGTCTAATCAGCCGCATGAAGTGCTTATTACGGCTCAAGGCGGGATTGGCACAGACCGGGAAGACCGGTTCTTACGTACCCATTACAAACTCGACGGAACTGGCTGGGCCACCCCCTTCCTGCTTTGCCCAGAAGCGACTAATGTTGACCCCATCACCCTAGAACGCCTATCTAAGGCTACGGAAAAAGATTTATATTTAAGCGAAGTTTCGCCGCTAGGCGTGCCCTTTAATAATTTACGCGATTCCCTTTCTGATCTTGAGAAAGATTTAAAGGTGATGCGCGGTAGGCCTGGGAGCGCTTGCCCTAAAAGCTATTTAGTTTCCAACACGGAATTTACCCCCCAGCCTATTTGCACGGCCAGTCGCCAATACCAGAAACTTAAAATTGACCAGTTAAACACATTAAATTTAGACACCGATGCTTATAAACAACAATTTGATAATATCGTTAAAAAAGCCTGTATCTGCCATGACCTAGGCGAACCAGCCCTAACAGTCAATAAAATACCAACCAAGGTGCCCGGCTTTACCGCGGTGTGCCCTGGCCCTAATTTAGCCTATTTCTCCAAAATTGTTACTTTAAAAGAAATGGTTGATCATATCTACGGGCGTACCAATGTCTTAAACGACACGCCGCGGCCGCATATGTTCATCAAGGAATTGGGGATGTATATTGATTATTTGCGTAAGGATATTGAAAAGTCGCTTAGCTGTATAAATGCGCAGAAGGTGAAATACTTTGTTGAATTTAAGAATAATTTATTAGCCGGGATTGATTACTACCATGGGCTTTTCCCTCAGATGACCGAAGAAACTGCAGAATTCCGTGCAAAGATGCTTAAAGATTTAGCCGATGCCCGTCAGCGCTTACTTGTGATGGCGGTTGAATATTCACAAGCCTTTACTGTTTCCTCGCCCTTAGTTGCCCGTTAATTACGCGTAAATCTGGCCGCCCTTAGCGCGGAATTCCTGGGCTTTTTCTTCCAGGCCTTTATCCAAGGCTGCCTTCTCATCAACGCCTTGAGCTTCGGCATAATCACGCACGTCTTGGGTGATTTTCATGGAGCAGAAATTAGGGCCACACATGGAACAAAAGTGTGCTAATTTAGCCCCTTCGGCAGGTAGGGTTTCATCGTGAAAACTCTCAGCAGTATCAGGATCCAAACTTAAATGGAACTGATCTTTCCAGCGGAATTCAAAACGGGCTTTTGATAAAGCATTATCCCATGCCTGCACCCCTGGATGACCCTTGGCCAAATCAGCGGCGTGTGCGGCAATTTTGTAGGCAATAATACCATCCTTCACATCTTTTTTATTAGGCAGACCTAAATGTTCTTTAGGGGTCACATAACACAACATAGCAGTCCCAAACCAGCCAATCATCGCAGCCCCAATGGCTGAGGTAATATGATCATAGCCTGGCGCAATATCCGTGGTCAAAGGCCCTAAGGTATAAAAAGGCGCTTCATGGCAGATGGCTAATTGCTTATCCATGTTTTCTTTAATCAAATGCATGGGCACATGCCCTGGCCCCTCAATCATCACCTGGATATCATGCTTCCAAGCAATCTTCGTCAGCTCACCTAAGGTTTCAAGCTCTCCAAATTGTGCCGCATCATTAGCATCGGCAATAGAACCTGGGCGCAAACCATCACCTAAGGAAAAGGACACATCATAGGCCTTCATGATTTCACAGATCTCTTCAAAATGCGTATAAAGGAAACTTTCCTTATGATGCGATAAGCACCACTTGGCCATGATGGAACCGCCACGAGAAACAATGCCGGTCATGCGCTTGGCCGTTAACGGAATATAGCGCAATAACACACCCGCATGGATGGTGAAATAATCAACCCCCTGCTCGGCTTGTTCGATTAGCGTATCGCGGTAGATTTCCCAGGTTAAATCTTCAGCCTTGCCGTTAACTTTTTCCAAGGCTTGATAAATCGGCACGGTACCAATGGGCACCGGGCTATTGCGTAAAATCCATTCGCGGGTTTCATGTATATTCTTTCCGGTTGAGAAATGCATGACGGTAGCGGCGCCCCAGCGGATCGACCAGGTCATATTTTCACCTTCTTCGGCGATACTCGATGATACAGCAGAGTTACCGATATTCGCGTTGATCTTCACTAAAAAGTTACGGCCAATAATCATCGGCTCAATTTCAGGGTGATTGATATTTGAAGGGATAATGGCACGGCCACGGGCTACTTCATCACGTACAAACTCAGGCGTGCAATTCTCACGGATGGCAATATATTCCATTTCAGGTGTAATAATGCCTTTGCGCGCGTAATGCATTTGTGTCACATTCTTGCCCTGCTTCGCACGCAAAGGTTTACGCACCGATGGAAAACGAATGGGCGCCAAATCAATATTGCCTTCGCGTTCTTTACGGTAATGCGACGATGATTCGGCCAAGAATTCCACATCACCGCGGCCTAAGATCCAATCTTTACGTAACAAGGGCAACCCTTGAGTGATATCAATCTTAATTGATGGGTCGGTGTATGGCCCTGAAGTATCATAAACCCGCAGAGGTGCATTGGGACTTACCTGCCCCTTCATCCCTTGGGTTGGAGACAAGGTAATTTCACGAAACGGAACTTTTAAATTTGGATTTAATTTGCCTGAGACATAAACCTTATGCGACCCCGCCAAGGGTTCATAGGACAATTGATTAGGGTCAGGCATTTGCTCTGACTTAACAGCTTTAAGAGTTTGTGGGGTCATGTAATTCCTTAAGATTAACTAAACGAGGTGCCGCATCCACATGAGGATTTGGCATTGGGGTTGCTATATTTAAAACCGCTTTCGCGTAAGGTGTCGACATAGTCGATTTGAATGCCTTTGACAAATTCAACGCTTTCCTGATTAATGATGACCTTTAGCCCCTTTTGATCAAAAACGATGTCATTCTCATACGGGTTTTTCTGGAATTTCATCTCATAGGACAAGCCCGCGCACCCGCCTGTGACAACGCCAAAACGCAGGGCAGAATCTGTCTTGCCTTCCTTGGCCATCATGGATTTAATCTTTTCGGCCGCAGCATCGGTTAGGGTAACAATAGGTTGTTGGATAGCATTTTCCATATAAAAGACTATAACATAAGACCCTTATTTATTCAATAAAACATCGCTCACTTAAAATGCCTACAAATCAATATCAACTATCTTTTGACGGGATGTCAGTCCTTTAATAATAGCGATACGGCTGGTGTTCACATCAAAGTGTTTAGCCAAGAATTTCACCAGGGCTAAATTAGCCTTACCGTCAACTGGCGGCGCTGTCAGATAGACCTTCACCGCACCTGCTTCTTCTTTATATGTATTTTGTTTGGAACCTGGGATAACCTTGATGGCAATACGCATAGCTATGCTTCTACTATTTCTGCAACCTGTATCAGAGGGGTTACATTGGTATAGACAGGAATATCACTAATAACTTGCTTACCAACGGCCGCGTAGGCCTTTCTGAAATCTTCTAGGCTGTCAAAATACAGATAGCCAATAGCAAAAAACGGGGACGACCCGCCACCGGGTTTCTCGACACCACGGTCCACTTCAATCTTTCTTAAGCCAAAAGGGCCAAAACGCTGGTGCACCTGCGGCAGGTGATGATTGATATAGTAATCAATATCGAATCTTTTACCTTCTTGGCGTTGATAGACGGCGGCGATGCGTATCATAATAAAGAATAGGGCGCTGTCCCTAATTTACTGCACACTTATTTAACAAGCTTTTGTAATTGTTGTTCTTGTTGAGCTGTATAGGGGCCGATTAGGGCTAGATTTAAACGTTTGGGGTTTAAGATTTCTTGGGCGACGCGTTGGACATCAGCAATGGTTACGGCTTTGATGCGGGTGATGACATCCTGCACGGTCTTGGGTTTCTTAGAAGTTAGCACCTCTCCCCCTAACCATATCATGTGATCCATGGTGTCTTCTAAGCCTAATTGGAATTGGCCTAGGAAATACTCCTTAGCACGATTAAATTCATCACCAGGCACTGGCTTTGCCGCCATCCCTTTTAAAACTTTTAAAATAACTTCAACCGCAGGGACAATCTTGGCATTATCAACCCCTGCCCGCACCACAAAACAACCGGTATCATCCAAACTCTTCATCCCTGATGAGACCGAATAAGCCAAACCCCGCTTCTCACGCACTTCATTAAACAAACGGCTGGACATGTTGCCGCCAAGGATAATACTAAGCATGCCAAGGGCATAATAATCTTTATGATTCGCCTCATAGGAGAGATAGCCTAAGGCCAAATGCATTTGCTCGGTTTCCTTGCGGTACAGATTAACCCTGGGCTTATCTTGATTTTTATGCGCTGGCAAATAATTGTGGCGGGGATTATTAGTTAGTTTACCTAATTTCTTTTGAACCATGGCAACCAAATGCTTGTGATCAATATGGCCGCAAGCGGCAATGACGGTATTATTGGGGGTATAAAAACGCCCCTTAAAATCCTTTAAGTCACCAGGAGTTAAGGATTGAACTGTTTGCGGAGAGCCCGCTAAGCTTTTACCTAAAGGATGATTCGGCCACAATAATTCTTCTAAAAGCTCACCTACATAATATTGCGGCAGGTCATGGTACATCTTGATTTCTTCGAGGATAACGGTGCGTTCTTTATCCAAATCCTTCTTAGTAATATTAGGAAAAAAACAAATATCGGCGAGCACATCAAAGGTCTTATCTAAATGTAAGGATGGCACCTTGGCGTAATAGCAGGTTTCTTCCTCGGATGTGAAGGCATTAAGATTACCCCCCACCCCTTCAACCAATTGCTTAATAACCTGACAAGAATATTTAGCTGAGCCTTTAAATGCCATGTGCTCAAGGAAATGCGCCACACCCTTATTCGCATCTGATTCATAACGGCCACCACCACCCACCCAAACACCAATGGAGGCGCTGTCACGGTCTTTCAAATACTGGCTAACAATTCGAAGACCATTATCTAATGTAGTAATCTTACGCATTAATTAAATTCCCGTAAGGGGTTGGCATGTTCTGTAAGGCTGTAATGTTCATCCCTTACAATTAATTTTAATAATTCACGAGCGATGACACATACTTGGTAACATTCTCAACAAGACGGGCATTACCAATATTCTTCTCAATTTCTTTAATAATCGCCGACCCAACAATCACCCCATCCGCCACCTTAGAAATTTCCTTAACTTGGCTTGGCGTTGAAATCCCAAAACCGGCACAAATAGGCTTATTGGTAAAACGCTTGGCATGTTTAATACCCTTAACAACCGATGCTGACAAGGCTTGTTGGGTGCCCGTTATACCGGTTAAGGCTACGTAATAAATAAAACCGGTTGAAGCCTTAGCATTAGCCCTAATTCGTTCATCCGTCGTAGTTGGGGCAACAAAGAAAATCATTGAGATATTCGCCTTTGCCGCAGCCTTACGTAAGGCACCCGCTTCTTCCGGAGGCAGGTCTGGAATAATTAACCCATCGACGCCCAACTCCACACATTTCTTAATAAATTTCTCATCTCCGTAATGAAAGATAGGATTGTAATAGGTCATAAAGGCAATAGGGATGTTGGTCTTTTGACGAATACGTTTAACGGTGTCAAAGATTCCTGCCAAGGTGGTCCCCGCTTCTAGGGCTTTTTGTGAGGCTAATTGAATAGTGGTGCCGTCAGCCATGGGATCAGAAAATGGGATGCCCAGCTCAACAATATCAACGCCTGCTTTTTCTAAGGCAGGCACCAACTCTTCAGTTACTTTTAAATTAGGAAAACCTGCGGTGATATAGGCGATTAAGGCGGAACGCTTCTTAGCCTTTAATTCGTTAAATTTCTGGTCGATGCGATTCATATTAAATAAACTTTATAATTTGATTCATGTCCTTGTCACCTCGACCTGAAAGACACACAATCACGGTTGAATTTTGCTTAGCCTTCTTGGCTAGCTTTTCTAAATACGCAACAGCATGGGATGTTTCAAGCGCTGGGATAACGCCTTCTAACTTTGACAATAGCTTAAGGCCTGCAATCGCTTCCTTATCGTCGATCGAAACATATTCGGCACGGCCACTGGCCTTATAATAAGCATGTTCAGGACCGACCCCAGGATAATCCAAGCCCGCAGCCACGGAATGCGCAATCTGCACCTGGCCATCTTTATTTTGCAACAGCATACTCTTGGCCCCATGCAATACGCCCACTTGCCCCTTGGCAATCGCGGCTGAATGTTCGGTTGTATGTAAGCCATGACCTGCAGCCTCTACCCCGATAATCTTTACAGACTTATCATTATAAAAGGCATGGAATAAACCCATGGCATTTGAACCACCACCCACACAGGCTAATAAATAATTAGGTAGCTTACCTTCAAGCGCCATAAATTGCTTACGCGCTTCACGCCCAATAATGGATTGAAAATCCCTAACCATCACTGGATACGGATGAAAGCCTGCCACCGACCCGATAATATAAAAAGTGTCATGCACATTGGTGACCCAATCGCGCACCGCTTCGTTCATGGCATCCTTCAAGGTCTTAGAACCACTATTGACCGGACGAACTTCAGCACCCATTAATTTCATCCGATAGACATTCAAGGATTGGCGCTCCACATCTTCAGCCCCCATATACACCACACATTTCATCCCGAACAAGGCACAGGCTGTGGCTGTAGCCACCCCATGCTGACCAGCACCTGTCTCGGCGATAATACGGGTCTTGCCCATGCGGCGGGCAACTAAGATTTGGCCTAGGGTGTTATTAATCTTATGCGCCCCGGTGTGTAGCAAATCTTCGCGCTTTAAATAAACCTTTAAGGTCTTTAAGTGCGCGCTTAACCGTTTGGCGAAATAGAGATTGGTGGGGCGGCCGGCATAATCTTTCAATAAAGACGTAAACTCACGCGCAAAGGCCTTATCATTCTTGATCTTAGCGTATTGTTTTTCTAAATCGGTTAATAAGGCCATTAAGGTTTCCGGCGCGTAACGTCCGCCGAACTCGCCAAAATGACCGTGTTTATCTGGTAACATAATTAATCCTTATAATCAGCCATCACCATCACGGTGTTTGCTATGCCCACGGCACCACTAATGCGCAGGGGCAATTTCTTTTCATCCGCGGAAAACCAAATCCTATACTTAGCTGGATTACTTTGCATATAAAAACTGTTATAGGTGGTTCCAGCCGCTGCTATATTAACCTGTTTAAGCAACTCAATCTTTAAATCCTTAGTCGGCAGATTAACCTCAATCACATCGCCAACCTTAAATGAACCGCTTTGTCGGTAACGGAAAATAAATCCGTAAATATTATCAACCGCCCCGTCCTTCTTTAGAATCTGCTCTTCCACCTTACCAGAAACTGTCTTAGTAATTTTTATCGCACCCTGCGGCGTTAAATACTCTTCGACAATATGCTCTTTTTTACCAAAGATATTCAAATCACGCTCAACAAATAAAGGCTTATACGCCTGAGGATCTAAATAAATTTTCTCCTCATCAAGAAAATTAAACCCATCCGCCCTAAAGCTAACAAGCACCGCGTCCCTGCCCTTATAGACCACAGGGCCAACCCAAGTCAAGTCCGCATCCCCTACCTTAACACCCATTTGCATGATGCGATAATGAATAGTTTCTGCTAAAGCTGAAACCACAGAAAGACTATAAAAGAGAGCAACGTAACAACAAATAATAAGCTTTTTAGGCAATGGCATCATATTCTTTTAAATACTGCTCCAAAACCCGCGCACCGTTATAAAGCGTTTTAACAACGGCATACTCATCATTAGCATGAATCACCCCATGAGCACCCCAACCCGTCGAGAAGGCTGGAATACCGTAATCCTGGAAAAAAGTAATTACCGTCGCACCTTGGCTCCCAAGGAGCTTGGCTTCCTGCCCCATCTTCTTACAAACATCCACATAGGTCTTTACAAAGGGATGCTTAGGGTCGATTTCATAGGGCTTTTGGCTGTCTTCGACAATCACCTTAAAATTCTTGGTTTCCTTGGCAATCAGGCCCTTGATTTCCTTTAATACGCCCGCTGCCGTCATGCCAGGCATATAACGGATATCAAGGGTAAATTCACAGAAATCAGCCACGATATTGACCTTATCCCCACCACGGATTGTGCCGATATTTTTGGTCGGCGGCACCAGCAACGGATGTTTTTTAAATTTAAATTGATGCTCTTTTAAACGTGTAATCACACGGGCAGCAATTTCAATCGCGTTAATCCCCCGCCAATTATAAGCCCCATGAGCCTTCTTACCAAAAATCTGCACGCGCGTATGAAATAAACCTTTTTGCGCAACAATGGCATCAAATTCTTCGGAATCTGTAATCAAGGCCACCTTAGGACGTAGGATTCCTTTCTTTAATAACGGAATAATGCCCATCTTACTGCCTGTTTCCTCATCAGCAGTGGCCGCAAAAATAATATCGCGTTTTAATTTTACGCCATCTTCCACTAAAGAATGTAGGACTTCCATTCCAACCGCGCAATTACCTTTATCATCGGAAGCACCCCGTCCATAAATCTTACCATTCTTAATTTGCCCGCCTAAGGGATCAAATTTCCAACCTGTACCAAAAGGCACAGTATCATAATGCGGGGTAATTAATAAAGCTTCCTTCGCCGCCTTACGCCTCGGCCACGTTCCACGCAAGGTGGCTATCACGTTGGGACGATTCTTAGCAAAAGAATGAACCTTGATATCAAGCCCTAAGCCTTTTAAATCACGCACTACATAATCCGCCACCGCCACTTCATTGCCCGGAGGATTAACAGAATAGGTTTGAATTAACTTTTGAGTAATTTTTATAAGCCTATCTTTATTTATCATATATTATCCATGTTCGTGATTCCCGCCACCGACAGGAATTATCCAAGTATTCCTTTAGCTTTTTCTTCACCTTCAATACGCTTGTAATCATCATAATCGACAAAGATAATATTCGGCCGCTCCTGCGCGATACGCAGCATCTTGGGCATATGGTCTTTCATGTTTTGAAAGGCAATATATTTAAATTCTGTTCCGCACTTGGAACATTTCTGCATATCCAAGGTGGCATCCAAGTCCTTGCAGTTAGCACACATACCGGTCAACATCCCGTAGGACATTAAATGCGTCTTAACCTCATCAATATAAAATTTCTTATAAACACGTAGGAACTTTTCTGACATGGCGGACATTATAACACAAGCTTAACGCTGGGCAATCTTGGATTTAATTGCATCGAAATTACGGGCTGTTGAAATTAAATAATACTCTTTCATCTGCCAGGCCTTAGGTTCACGGGTAAATAGATCAGCATCAACCCACTCTAAGACCTTGCCATCTGATATTCGACGCAAATCAATACCTGCTTTTTGGATAATCGGCCAACATCCAGCAAAATCCCATAAATGGCAGCGTAAAAAACAACCCACTCCCCGGCCAATCGTTGGCCAACACAGATTGACCACCGCACAGGCATGGATCATAATATGGAAATCCTTGTCTTCCCAATAAAACTTATCAAAAAAAGTATCATTACAAAAAAACAAGGAACGCGGGGACAATTCTTCCATGTTAGGCACAATCTTTACCTTACGCTCATTAGGCGTAAAGGCATCCTGCACAAAATAGGCATTATCCCCGTCGCAATAAAACAATTCTTTTAGCATCGGAAAATACACCACTCCTAGCCACGGCTTCAAATCTTTTAACAATCCAAGTGAAATACCAAACAACGGCATGCGGTTAGCATAAAGCCTGGTCCCATCAATAGGATCCAACGCCCAAATAAAGGGCGTCTTATTTAAACGCTCCTGGTCTAAATACTGCAGGATATGCGGATCTTCTTCATCAATTAAAATATGCGCAGGATCTTTTAGGAAATCAGCCAATGATGCACGGGCTAATTTAGAGATCGCATGATCCGCCTTGGTGATAATGCTTTGGTCTTTTTTTAAGCCTGGTTCACTGCTGTTGATTAGATCCAAGGCAATGCCACCCGCCTCTTGGACAAAGGTGAACATACGCTTAAGATAGGCAGGGGCGTCACTCATACGGTTGGGTAAAACAAGGCCATGCTGTTAGTAAACCCATGCAAGAAATTAATACCGCCCACCGGGCCTATTTCACCGGCACAAAAGAAACCTGCTGCGGGAATAGGGCCTAGGTGATGTTGGATAATACGGATATCATGATTATGCTCATTAAAAAGATTCATGCCCCGGCCATTGCAGGAAAATACAAAGGCGCCGTGTGGGGCAACAGGATGCTTTTTTGCCGTATGCATTTTTAATAAGGCATGTAAATCTTCATTGGCAGTCTTAGCATCCCTTAAATGGAATTGGATGGTTTGCCCAGGACGCACATAATCACCCACCGCACCCGCCCCTATTTGCGGGTCAACCGCCATTACCCCGCGGATTAAAAAATCGCCGCGGTTAAAAACATCCTTATATTCATTCATCGCAATCCCAATAAAGACAGCCTCAGAGGCCAGATGCCTATCATAGGCCGTGCCCTTATTTAATACCTCTTCCAACACCTTAAAGAAAGGACGACCAGCTAATTCATAAATAATATTACGTTCAGCCTTGGTCACAATATAGGTCTCACCGATGGGACGACAGCCTTGGGACACCACAGTTTCAATACGTAGATTACCCGTTAAAGCAACCCCCACCACCCCTTCACGGTATACCTCGCCATCTAGGATAAGCACATTTTCATTAGGATTAGACGCCGCGGAAGCCAAGCCACCAATCACCGCCGAACCTTTATAAGCACTATTCAAGCTGGCTAAAAATCCATTGCCATCAAACATAAAAGGATCAGCAAAAACTAAAAAAGAAGGCTTTTCATTAGGGTACACTTCCATGAAGTTATACCAGTCCTGCGGGGATTTTATACCTTCCAAACTTGCCTGATTTAAATAAAAGGGCGTAACCTTGACCTGGGGAAGGCGCATTAACATTAAAGAAGCACTGGGCCGGCCTTCAATTTCCAATTCACCGCCGATAATCCCGGCACAGGTGCAGCAAAGAAAATGACGCACCTTACTTCCCACCCGCAGGGATTCGTATAATTCAATTGGATCGTAGGGCTGCCAGGGACAAACATACAACACAGCCAAATCAAATTCACCTTCAACCCCTTCCAGGAGATCTACGGTAATTTTATCTTCATCCGTTGCGTCAGTAATGCGATTGATAAATTCCATAACTTCATTATAAGAAAAAAATAGTACCAGACACCAATTATTTATGAATTTAACCACGAGCCATAATTGTTTTAGCCGTGGCACGGCCGTAGTCGGTTAAGATTAACCGCTGGCCATCTATCTTGATAAGATCTTCCTGCAGGCAATGCGCGATAACTTGCGAGGTAAATTCATCATCCCACAACATGTGATCCTTCATATGCCCCACCACATTCTCGGTGATTTCAGCGGGGGTATTTTCCGCATGGAATAAATGCACGGCAAGCGTATGTGCCGCAAAATCCCATTTTTTGAAACGCCGCCAAAAATATTTAGCCAACAAGCCACGCTGTGGCGCAAACACAAGGACAAAAAGAAATATAACACCACTCATCGTAGCCATGGAACCAGCAATGCTCGTATCTAGGAAATAGGCTACAGCATAGCCGCTGATCGCCGACAATATTCCTATTAATGCGCTGATCAATAACATATGCGACAACCTGTCCGTCAATAAATACGCGGCCGCAGGCGGCGTAATCATCAGGGCCACGACTAAAATTGAACCAACTGATTCAAAAGCAC
Organism: uncultured Planctomycetales bacterium; assembly: GCA_964400365.1. Taxonomy (GTDB): domain Bacteria; phylum Omnitrophota; class Gorgyraeia; order Zapsychrales; family Fredricksoniimonadaceae; genus CAYNTZ01. The sequence goes on from CAYNTZ010000017.1 coordinate 19,674, forward strand.
CGACACAAGTTACGCTCACCAAGGTCATCAAGGCATAGTGCAACACTGCTGGAGCAAAACCTAAGGCCGCAGCTAAAGCTGGATCAAAGGTGGATAATTTAAGTTCCTTATAAAATACGGTTATAAAAATAATGTTCAACAGCAATACCGCTCCAATCACCCAAAAGGCCTGGGGACCAAAATCCATCCCGCCCACTGCCATGCGCTCAAAAGGCGTAAAAGCAATCTCTCCAAATAAAACACAATCCGCATCCAAATGAACATTTTTCGCATAACGGCTGATAAGAATAACACCAATCGAAAATAATACTGGAAAAACCAGACCAATAGCGGCATCTTCCTTTAACTTGCGCGTCTGTATCACCATTTGGGTCAGCGTTACGGTCAAGACTCCTGTTAAAGCCGCACCCACCAAAAGCCACGGTGAATGCAAATCCTTCACATAGAAAAACGCCAGGACAATGCCAAATAAAATAGCATGGCTAATGGCATCGCTCATCAGCGAGATGCGGCGTAAGACTAAAAATACGCCGGGCAAGGCACAGGCCACCGCTACCATGCAAGCTAAAATAATGATTTCAATCTGCTCAATCGCCATTGATTCTGCCTTCCACATCATTGACTAATTGTTGCGCATACGATAAACCTTGGGGCGTTAAAGCCCAACGCTTATCGGGGTAATGCACCACATAACCCTTCCGTTGCAATTCACGCATGGTCCCCTCCAATGCCCCGCGGCCAATAGCACGCAAGGCCTTGATATCATGCGGGTGGAAAGGATTATTAGGAATTTCTGAAAATAACAATAAATTCTTAAGCATCGCACCTATGCGAATTTTCCGACGGTTCTCATACATGCGCACCCAATCCCACAACAAACCACGGTGAGGCGCAAATAAAAATGAAATAAAAACAACCACGGAGACAAAAAGCACAATGATTGGGCCTGTTGGTAAATTAGCATAAATGCTACTGACTAAAGCCCCCAGGACAGCAGCGATGGTTCCAAAAAGGGACGACAAAAACACCATCACCCCTAAACG
>CAYNTZ010000018.1:0-20391 GCA_964400365.1 uncultured Planctomycetales bacterium
ATGCGCTTCTCAAAGCTTTGTTTACGGCTTAGGTCCATCACCAAATTTTCTGCCTTAACGGGGATATATAAAGCTTCCATCGCTTCCCGTAAGGTATGGACATCCTCCATCTCACCTTCAATCGCGTGCTGTTGGGAACGCAGGGCCATTAAGATACTCTTGAAACTACGCGGGCCATAGGACTTAACAGCGCTATCCCCAATACTGGCCAAACGGTAAGCTTGACCGCCTAAAATAATCTTTCCCTGTTTTACTTCAACAGAACCTTTAAGTTCATCAACCTGATGCTGAACAATGCAAAGCAACTGGATCTGCTTTTGAATGCGTGTTAAAACACCCGCTAAAATAGCATTAGCCGCAGGTTCATTAAGAGGCTGCTTGCTTGCAAAAGCTTTGACCCTTAACACGTCATCAAGATAATGATCAACTAATCCAAATGTCCTGTAAAAATCAACCCGGTCATTAATCAAACTTAAAAGATTTTGTTCCTGCAAAATAGCCTGATCTTTTTCATCTGCTTTAGAAAATTTACGACGTGTTGTTTGATACATCATCTCATAATTCCATTGGGTCAACTCTAACGCTAGGTCATATAAAAGAGCTTTATACTCATGGGCAAGTAGTTTAGCTTGGGCATTAAGCGCTGCAGGTTCGCTTGGCTGAAACTCATGGGTATCAATATGCTCTAAGACCCATTTAATGATGATTTCAGGATAGGAAAGTCTTTGTAGGATTACTTTTAAGCGTTTGCTTTCTTGACTGCGATGAGATTGATAAAATCTTGAGTGGGTTAGCTCATAATTCTCAAGGCGCTCTAATAAAGTCTTATCTAACTGTGCTGATAAAATTAAGTCTTCTACTTCAGCTACTGACGGTGGGCCACGCTCAGCATTATCTTGAATAAAAATTTCATATGCCGCCATGCGTAAAAGGATTTGATATAAGGCGTCAAAACCTTTGCTCAACAGTGGAAAGATTTCCTTTGCCAAGCGCATAGCAACGGGTTTGATAGGATGTGATTGATCAACAGACAATCTCTTTCTCCAAACAGAATCTAGTCTTTCTCCAGCTAATGTTAGTTGTTCAGTTAATTGGTAACTAACATATCCAGACCTTTGGGCTAATCGATCATAAAGACGCTTCACATTTCTTCCTGTAAATTCTGTCCAACGCCTTGTTTGAAATTCACTAGGAGTAATCCAAATCTCATCTACACCTTGATTGCGCGCATAGATTTCAATCTCTCTTATAAGTATCTGGGGCCAATTTTTATATTTTTCCAACACATGAGGACCAACGCGCTTTAATCTAAACATATCGCTTTGCACTTCATCGACAATCAAAACATGCTCTATGATAAAGAAACGTAGGTGCGCCCAAACACCTGATACATGACAATATTCTTCTGCTTTATGGCCCATAAGCCGAGCAACTTCTAGGCGATCAGCTTGATTGGGTTCTAATGATAATAATAAACTATACCTTAAATCGCTTACCGCTTGCTTATATACAAAAGGTTTTAGGCATAAATAACCAGGGCCTAAATACGTTGTGCTAAAGCTTCTTGCTTTATGGTAAAGATCCTTTGTTTTTGCCTCTCCAATGAAAGCTAACCCCCACGCGTAACCTGCTATATACTCCCATTCAACTTTATCCTTAATAGCTTGATCGACATAAGTCTCTCCTGCAATTCTCTTGGCCATCGCAATTGCTACTAGCGTATCCACATCAACCCCTTGAGAGCGTGCTTTTGTTATGAAATCTGTTTGAAGCGATTCCATAATCAATTCCCACTGCCTTGTTTCATTCTGATGATCATTTGAATCCCACATTGCTGGGGATTTCCACCCTTTAAAAAACTCGCGCATATTAAACCAAAAATGTTCCCAGAACGCATCCCATTCCTCTTCCCTAATAATATAAGCGACAAGCTCAACCAAACGCGTCCGCGCCTCACCTTCATAACCATGATCATCAATAAATTTACCAACACCTTGGGGATCACGTGAACGGATAATAATATTCTCAAGCTGAACTTGATATGCATTGATCACCACGACCGCAAACAAAATCACCAAGGGCCATAAAAGCCCCCAGATCAAGGCTATCTTCCATCCGGTATATAAATTAAAAGCAAAGCCAGCTAAATAAGAAGCCGCCCAAATGCCTTTAGAGCTTAGGAAATCAATCACCAAACGTGCAGACCCTGGTCGCATGGCAAGGACACGCTGTGGCGTACTCATATGCTCTTTAGGGGCAATGAATTGTTTACCGTCGAATAATTCAAAATACCTGCTTGCAGTAAGCGGCGCTTCTTGTTCTGAAGCCTTTACAATCACAGGCTCATTAAAAAGCTTTCCCACAAGTAAGCTACCCTTTGCACCATAGATATTAATACCGATATATCGCCGTTGATTGTTTTCCCAGAACACGCGTTGAACCTTGGCATTTCTAATAGGAAGCGTTACAGCCTGATCCTTCCAACGATAAAGATACAGGTACGCTGATTTTAATTCTTCTTCAATGGGAGGCGGCATCACCGTCACAGCACCGCAAGCCCAGCAAATCATCCAATGCGTATGAAGTTTACGTTCAAATCCAATAGTCAAATGACCGGTAATATCCGGCACATCCGCAACGCCGTTAAAACCAATACTAAATTTGCCGCTATTAAATGTATCCGCAAATTTTCCGTCGCGGTAGATTTCAACCGTGCGCAACGGCAGGGCCGGGCGCTTCACCGCAGGCTTGGCTGGGCCTTGGCTGTAGATGCCTTCCTTAATCCATAAGGTAGCCACCCACACGCGGCTTTTATTTATGGCCCCTGCGTCGAAGATCTTGTCCCCGCGAATATCATGGAAGGAATTAATGGTTAGATATACATCATCGCGCGTTAAGCCTGACCAAAGATTGAAGCGCACGCCTTTCCATAAATCAACCGTGCTCGTCTTAAAAATGCTCTGCTCTTGCGGGAAGCTTACGGCGCTAAATTCCTGTAGGCTATCTGGCATAATCCCATGCGCAATGCCTAAGGTGATTTCCTTGATGATGGCTGTTTCTGTCTTGGGTAGGTTAAGTTGATTTTCTCCCAAGGCAATGACGCCCTGACGCATCAATGCATAACGCCCTATCACCCAAGCTTCACCGGTTAGGGGACCAAAGGCCTGGGCTTGGATATCATAGTCATGACTACCCCCTACTACCTTAATAAGGGTCAGCTTAATGTCCTTGCTTGCAAAAATAGATGACACATTAACCTGTAAGCTACGCTTGCGCCCATCCTGCATAAGCACGCCAAGCTCAAGCTCGCCGCGCTCATGCGCTTGACGCGTACCGATTAAAGCTAATTCATCAGGAAGCTCCTTGCCTTCTTCCATTAACGGCAGGGCAGCTGTTAAATTTAATAAATGGGAAGTAAAGACCTGTCCATCTTTAAATGTGTGTTTTTCAATCTTGCCTTTAGCTGAAACGCTAGGCACGCTAGGTTCCCTGGGCGCAGGCCGTTTATCTGATCTTGACTCAACAGTAGGAGCTGCCTGTTCTGCAAAAGGTTCTGCAACAGGTTCTTCAACAGATGCTGTATCAGGTATTTTAGGACTTTCTGCCAAAGGCGGCGCTGGCCTTACAGGAGCAAATAGTGCTGTTTCAGATAAAATGCCTAGCGGACTTTGTTCTAAAGAAAGCTTGGCAATCCTTGCAAATTCTTTTAACCTAGCCGCATCTAGCTCTCCTTGAGTTGCTTTTCTAGCTCTTGGCAATACCCGCTCATAACTAAATGGTAGCTCCACTTTAATCTCTGATGTTAAATCTTCGTTTGGCGTTGCAGCATCAACATCCGCTGTTGTTTCTGCTACCACAACTGGAAGAGAGACCTCTGTACCTTGTTGTTCAATAGCTGGTTCGTGCTTTGCTGTTTCAATGACCGCTGGTGCCATTTGTTCCTGGATAACTGGCGCAATATATGGCGTAGATGATGCATCAACAGATTTAATAAATGGATAGCTATGCCCTTTTGCGGCAACCTCTTCTGATACGATCAGCACATACACCTGTTTCTTAGCTGCACGATATGCCCGTACTAGATAAACCATCTTACCGTTAAAAGTAGACCCTGCCTCTATTTCAATAGCAGGCAAATCCTCTACTGCAGAGATTATTATTCTTCCTTCGGTAACCATTGCGCCATAGGCAAGGTCTTCCGGCAGACTATCACGTTGATTAACTGGCGAGAGGCCCCAATACCAACGGGCAATCTTTAAAGCGTATTCTTGTTGCTTAGCAGGATCACTGTTAATCTTAGATGTTGGGGTTGATTCAACAGGTTTTATATTTGTTGTAGGTACAGGCAAAGACGCGGGTGTACTGACTACTGGCGCTGGCAAGGCATTGGACACAACAGGCGCTTGATGCGACGATGCTAACACTTGAACCGCTGGCCTTACCGTTGGAACTTGCGGTGCTGGGACTACCTGCTCTATTGTCGTAACGCTAGCAGGATTTACTGCTGGTGAAACAGAAATCTTTTGTTGTATCCCTCCTGCACGCGGCAAACCAATATGCTCAGGATGTACGGTCAATGGACGGCGGCGCTCAAAGCTAAGAAAATGTTCCCCTAAGCCCGTGACTTTAAACACCTCGTATAATTTATCCCTTCTTGCCCCATCGGATAATAAAATCTCAAACCTATCTTTCAACTTAAACGCTGCTGTTGCATTAGGCCAGGTGGATGGTAATTCTAAGAAGAGATGGATAATCTCATTTTTAACCTGCGGGGTTAGCGGCACATATTTCAAGGCTTCATAGAAATCAAAAGGCACGCTGAATAAATAATCTTGGTAATTCCTATGTATCGTTTCATTAGTAATAATGCGCTGGGCACTGCGCCAATTTTCAATAGCTTCATCTAAATAATCCTTCCCAGCGTTGGAAGCCTTCATGAGATGACGGGCTAAGGCCACATGGCTTGCTAATACGACATTGACATTCCCGCCCACAACCTGTTTCAATGCGCGGCGCAGGCGCTCTAGTTCGTATTGATATTGCCTATCCTGCGGATTCACATAAGCAATCGACCCTATAGCAAAGATAGCCCCACTAACTGCTTCTACCCCATAAAGGTACCAAAGCACCCCGCCTAATAATAAGGTTACGGCAGCCTTTACTTGCGTCGTTGCTGCTAGATCCCGACGGGTCAACAGCATCGTATCATCAACCCCTGACTGCAAGGATTGCGGGGCAAAAACCGAACGCTTAACCCTGGGCGTTATCCTCATGAGATCGCCTAAATGCCCGCTCTTCTCCTTGCCTTGACGGGCAAGGGCTTCTTCCAAGACATAAATAACATCCTGATATAGCTCGTGCGCGTCTAAACCTAAGAGTTTAATCATTACAATAAGCACCTGGGCGTTAGCACGCAGGGCTGTTGTGTCACGTGCCACCTGGTCGAGGCTTTGATGATTTTTCAGCACATCGCCGCTATACGCGTCGATTAAACTCAAAATAGCTTCATGCTGGTGCATGAGGAAACGCGCCGCCAATAAGGCACGCTCTTTCTGTCTTACCTTGCCCTTAAACTGAGCTAAAAATTCTTCTTGGGAAAGCTCATGCGCTGACCTTTCTTCTGGAGGCAGCTCAACCCAATAGACGGCATACATCAACGGCGCTATTAAGGCCAAGGCATTAGACTGTAAGGCAATCAGCCTCTCCTGCGATGCGCGACTGACTAAATATTCCCACGGCACTTGCAGGGGATTACATATCACTTCCAATTCACCCTGCCTGGATAAAAGAGCAAACTCCCTGTCCATCGCATCAGGGCTATTATCCAACTGCTGTTTTAAGGTCATGACCCGCGCTAATTGCTCGTCGATCAGTCCTGTTTCAGGTTCAATCAGCTTAATGGACAAACCACCATCCCGATGGCTCATCTTGGCTAATTCAAAGAATTCAATAACCTGTGCACGCAATTCTTCAACCGCAGCTTCAAAGGCATCGACGGGTATCTCTTTTCTCAAGAAGCTGACCACAGGGGCTAAGTCAAGCAGGGTTAATTGCACTTGGGCGACACCCCATGCTTTCTGCTCAATCCCCTGGGGACTAAGATACTTTAAGAAAGCCATCACCTGCCCATTAGGCTGGCCTTGATAATCCTCTTGCGCCAACATCTCTTTCAAACGCGCAGCGGCTTGCGCGCTGTTAATCTCATCGTCAAAAGCCCTGGGGTCAAGGCGCAAGATATCCCTGTGGGAGGGGTGCGTATAATCAGCCGCGCCGCTAAGACCAGCATAATAAGCCTGATGCGCGTAGCGGGCAATAAGCCATTGTTGTTCACCGGTGAACCCTAGGCCTTTAATCAAGGACAATAACTGCCCCCGCTCGGCCTGCAATTCACCCGCACTGATGGGGCGTTTCTTTTTATCAGCCATGACCGCGATTTCAGCAACAGCTTCTGTCACCATCCCCTTAAACGCATCATCGGCTTGACGGCCCTTGCGCCATTGCACCAAGGATGGCACAGGCAAGATCTCGGTGAGCCTTCTGCCAATCAGCCTTAATTCCTCATCGTTTAATCCCCATCCACCGCGCGGGGTGCGTTTGGTAATGGCCATATCCTCAAGGCCCGGCAAATAAATAATGCGCGCGGCCTGGTAAAGGCGGGCATGCTTGGGGTTAATCCAGGGGTCCTCGGGGTTAATCTTACGCAAACGCCACCAAAGCCCGCCGACAAAATAAACCAATAGCACCATGCGGCGCTCTGTGGCACCATATTGCCCGCTTAATAATTTCTCTTTCAACATGTCAAAACGCGTTTGGTCAAGCAAAAGCGCATGGTCTTTTTCAAAAACCAGCAAAGGAATATTGTTTGAAGCACCAACACTCCTAAACGCACGGCCCACGTAGGTATCATCCATTAAAACTTCCACCAACGGTATTAAATCCCTGAAAGCATCCTTGCGCTTAATCCACCTAACCTTTAATTCCTTAAACTGCTTAGGATAAGACCTTAATTCTTTTAGCAGGTATAAGGCCACTGTCTTTAAGTCCGCTGATTTAAATTCAAGCAGGTCTTCTGCTCCTTTTAAGATTGCGGCAAGGCGGTGGGTATTCTCCACCCCTTCTTCAAAGGCCGCAATAATCTCATCAAAAGCCTTGATTGCCCCGCCTGAAACCAAGCAGCCGCGCAAGGCTTTATGACGCTGCTTATACTCCTGCATCATCTCAATCACTTCCCGGTGGCTTAATCCTAAGACATGTTGGCGCATTAAACTGCGATAGAAAAAGCTTTCGCCGCGCTCAAAACGGTTGCGGTAAGAGCGGAAATATTTATGGATAAATTGATCAAGTATTTTTGTCACAACAACCGCGGCAATGATATCAATCAAGAATCCAATAACTGCCATCGACGCCCCTGCTTCACGGTTGTAAATAAAAATACCTGTAAATAAAAGCAAGGCAATACCCTTTTCCTTGCCTTCAGCTAAGACCTTGCTGACAAGCACCGAATTAAAGCGGTACAAGAGGCGCCGCCATAAACCGATATCTAAATACTTCAAATCAAAATGGCCTTCTTCGTATTTAATTTCGATATCTTCAACCGCATCCTCAAAGAGGGCCAAGGCCAATTTATAATGGTGGTCATGCGGGTAAATCCTTAAACTGACAAACTGGCCGTCTACCTTTTGCATCAAATACCTGCTGGCAAGGCCTTGGGTAAAATATTGGGTGGTGAAGAAACCATTCTGTGCTAAGTTCTCGGATAATTGCTTATCTAATTCCATAAACTCCGGCTGGCTGCTGCCATGCTGGCGCATATATTGGCGCCAATCCCCACTTTTGTAATAGGCTTCCACGGCTTTAAGCAAATCAATTAAGAAGGAACGCTCCAATTGATATTCACGACGGGGAATATAACGGCTGAAGCCACTGGTATAATCAATCGCTTCCTTATATTCCTCCCAGGTGGTAGCTTTAAAGTCTAAATATTCTTTGAGCTTTTCTACCACAGGCGCTGTTTGACGACGGCTATGGCCGAATTCCGCCTTGTCACGCACCAACAATGCCGCACATTGATAAAGCGCAAAACGGGAGAGCATGAAGGTTAAATACCCCAATACAATGAGTAAGGCAACCAGGGACGCAAGCGAGCTGTCCTTCCCATGCACCAGTTCAAGGGGCGCGGCTAGATTAGCCTGCACCGTCTGGGCAGCTGCCATAGCGGTGGATACAGTAAAAAAGACAAAAATCCCAAGGCTGCTCCTGATTATATCAAGCCAATCTGATGCAAATTGATTAAACAAACTCCTTAAAGATGCTTTGCCTATCAAATTGCGCGCTTTTGCTTCTGCTGCCAGAATTCCCTGCAGCTGGTCTGCTATTTGTGCCTGACGCCCCTTCTTTCTTTCCTGCCTTGCTACCCATTGAATAACTTCTGTCTTAAGCTCAGCTAAATATAATCTTCGTGTTTCTGCCCTTCCCGCTTCTCCAGCTAAAACCTTTGCCCGCCTTGCAGCTTCTTGTGCTTTAACTGCGGCAGCTTGTCGGGCTTGCTCATCCCGCATCTGTTGAATCCTGGCTTTAGCCTCTGCCTGAGCTTTTCTATCAGCCTCCGCCTTAAGCTTACGTTCTGCGTCTGCCTTGGCTTTGAGCTCTGCTGCTTGCGCCTTCTTAATAAATTGTGGCATCTTAGCCAAAACCTTTTGTGCTTTGTTTAAACGGTCACGCAAGGCTTTTAACTTCTTCGCCATCGCTACCTTTAATCTCACGCGCAACTTAATAACAATCTTAGGATCAACCTTGGCTGTCTTGTGCGGCATTGGTTTTATCGCATATAATTTTTTGGCTTTATCTGCCAACCATTTGATAATGAACAATAATGTGATAATCCGCGCTTGTTCTTTGAGCTGATCCTTTGACTTCTGCCTATTTGCCTGCCTCCTAACGCTACTTTTCTTCTTTTGGCTGGACACTGCTTCTTTTATTACAACATCCTTGAAAATATCAACCCCTAAAACACGGACAATAATCTCACGGCGGTCTTTTGACGGCAAAACACCTTTTTCCCATTGCGTTATGGTTGACCTTGCCCGATCCCAATAGGCGTCGCCTTCCAACGAACTATCAACATCAATCACCAATCCATTCTTTACAAATAACTGAGCCATTTCTGTTTGGCTTAAGCCGCGCAAGGTACGCAAAAACCTTAAATTCTCTGGATAGGCATATTGCGCTAACGCTTGTTCCTTAGGCAATCCTGTTAAAATTAAACTTGGCTCAACATCCAAGGCTTTAGCGATGGCATAAAGTTTGGCAGGATGAGGCGTAGCGTTATTCTTAGGATCATCGATATGCACATAGGTGGACGACCATAGGCCTGCACGATGAGCCATTTCTATTTTCCTGAAACCCCTGGCTTCACGTAAAAGTCCAACCCGCGCACCGATGCTCAATGGGGGGAGTTTTGCTGCCGTTGCTGAGTCAATAGGAGCGATGGCCATTGCTTTGGCACGCATGGCTAGATAGCCACTCCTGCTTGTGATGCATTGCATATTCCACTGCTTATGCGCCAAGGCGGTGGCATTCTTAGCCTTACTCCTTGCATACTCAAGGGCGATTTCTTCCTTAGCTTCAACGCTTAACAGAAACCTTCTTCCCTTATTCTTGCCGCCTCGACCCTTCCAACTTATAGTTGCCGTTGCTCCCCTTAATTCTTCTCTTTTCTTGTGATATGCCTTCCCGTATTCTTCGTGATAAATATCATCGAAAATCTTCCAAGCAAGTTTGAGGCTTTCTTTTTGAACATCAGTAATGTAATATCTCCACTTCATACAACTTGCATCAATGAGCTTATCTCCATGATAGCCATCAAATTCTTCCCAAGTACGGCGCGTCCCGTTGGCTAAGGTCATCCAATCCTCTTGTTCATCTGCATCTTGTTCTACATACGCATCCAGTACAAGCCCACCCTCTTGAATTGCCTCAAGCAAGGTAAGGGAACGATTTAAACTCCTCACATAATAAGGCTCATCTAACCTCGATGGATGCATCGCTAAGGTTATCGGCGATAAGATCATACGGGCATTCTTTAGCGCGTTTAATATCTCCTCTTTGTGCTTATGGCTAGATAAGCGGACAACCTGCATGATCTTATCAAGCTTCTTTGCAAAACTATCACGCGCCTCTTGCGCTTGTACACGCTTTCCCGGGGTAAACGCTCGGACTTCCTTAATAAAACACTCTAATAAATTTTCTATGCCCCTATCCCCAAGAGCCTTATCCTGACGCATAGACCTAAGCAAGATAATAATCATCAGCGCTGATGCCCGTAACCACTCATGCACCTCTTCCACCTGCGCCACCAAGGTTGTTTGCTGTTGGGAACGATGTGAATCATCCTGGCGGGAAGTGTAATAGTTCTTAACGGACTTTAAACGCGCGTCTTGTTCGACTAGCGCGTCAAAATCTTCTTCTTTAATGCCTGCCTTTGCCAACGCCTCAAGCAAGATCTCGTCACGGCCACTGTCCTTCCAGCGACGGATCGCTTCTAATACCTTTATTTTTTCAGGGGTAAAATAAAATGGTTCTAGTTCACTTAGCGCCACCGCCTCAGGCCTCAAGAGCGCTGACATCTCAGGCGCCAAGCAGCCGCAGAACGGGCCAATAAAGGCTCGGCGCGCCTTGACCAAGCTTGATAAGGCAACCATAACCTCATCTTCGCCTAAACCTAAGCTTGAGCTAACCTCATCAGGGGTGATTTCGATAAAGGGAACATTTGCATCTTCAACAGCCTGCTTGTTTTGGGCAACCCGACGGTTCATTTCATTGATAATGGATTCAATGACCTGCTGGCGGGTTTTTTCTGGCTGCTCAACATTCTTGGCGGGCTCTATCTCAATCCAATGCTCTATTTCAATACCCAAATCTTCGCCTTCTTTATTTATATGCTTTACAGGCTTAATATATTGTTTCTCTCCTAAGACCCTGCCTAGATGGCCAACCAAGGTCATTCCCGTTGGTAAATTAGCTTTCAAGAACCTCAAAACCTCGGTGCGAAGGCCTTGTTGGCGATGAATCTTGTCCTCCGCGTATTCAATGCCGATCTCCGTACCGCCGCTGACTAGTTCTTTTGGGTTTTGCGGATAATAAACAAAACGGCTTTCCCCGACACTCCTGTTGCCATACAAATAATGGATATAAATCCTATGGCCGCCTCGTTCATCCGGCTTTTCTATCCACTGGGATTGGATAACATAGGTCGCATGATTATTCCTTCCCTGTACGTTACGCCCATTAAGGTCAAGGAAGGCTTGCCGCACCTCTTGGGTAAGGTTACGCTTGGGGGCATCGGATGCCATCATCGCCGTAGTGGCTAACAGCAGGCCTGCCAGCAATGCCGTTTCCGTCGGAGTTCCTACCGCAAGACTAGAGAACGCGGCAAATAGCGGGATGCCTAAATTAAAAAATGTTTCGCGCGGCTGGCGCCAGAGATAGGACACGATATTCTTAGGCGTTTTCGACGCTGGATTGCCCTTAGGGATATCTCGCAAAAACACATGTTGGGGGTAATCAGCACGCAGGACATCGAGGTCTTCCTCAACACGCTTAGGAACAATGATGATATCCGCCTCTTCTTCAATGGCGTAGGCTAGATCAGCCTTATTTCTAACCTCAAAAATAACAACCGCATTAGAGAATTCCTTAACGGCTTGACCCAGGATCCAAACGGAATTAGTCGCTATCACGCGACCCGCACGGATGGCCGTGCGCGGGGCATCTAAGCTAACACTGCCGCGTTGGTCTGAAACAACAAAATGTTCCGACTTAATTAATGCTTCAATGCGCACCTTACGCGCAACAGCCAAATCTTGCCATAATTGTAAGATCATCCATACGGATAAAATCACCATCACCGCAACCCCCAAGAAATCCTGGAAGAAGAAAGCCCCGATGGTGTAGGGTGTGGCCACGACAAACCTGGCTATTGCCCTTAGAACGACGGACGATTGACCCCAATAAGGTTTAAGTTTTTGGTTAACAATAAAGAGACCTAAACTAAAGAAAGCTAACAAGCCGCTTAACACATATAGGTTATACCCGCCCGTGGTAAACGCAGCCGAAGCCACCATCACCGGAACCCCTTGCGCCGCGCCGGCGGTGTTGACAAGCAGCAACAGGATTGCTATCGTTACTCCTGTTGCAAAACTGGCGGGTGTTGTTGTTTTTCCTGGCCTGCGTGGTTGGGTTTTTAGGCGCAGGCGGATGCGGTTAATCTTGTCTAAATAGTCCTGGGCTGATTTCTTGGCCGCGTCATCAGCATCCGGATGGCTTAACGCATTCCTTAAACGCAGGGCAATACCCTCAAGCTCCACCCTATAAACGACGGCATGGTGTTTACCTAAATTCATATTCCCCAACACAATCGCCCAATCCGCCTTAACCGTGATATTCCCTTCGTCAATCAAACGACCCATTAACACCTTAACCCAAGCAGCCCTTTGCGCGTCATCAGCTAAAAGCCGCACGCCATAGGCCATCACATAAACCGCATTACTGCGCACATCCGAATTCTTATCTTCAAAAATATCATTTAAACGCTGCACCGCCTCGGGTAATTTCTCTTGGGAGATGACATCAACAATTTCCAATACGCTTGAGCCTGCCGCGCTATGCAAGGCTTCCTGAGGGTGGCGCATCAGTGCAATAAAATCATTTAAATCAATAAGCCTGGCCTTATAACCCAGCTGCAAGATGGCTTCGCGCCGCACCAGGATGATTTCCTGGGGATTTAACGCTATCTTGCTTAACGCGTCATTTGAAAACAAACTATTAAACTTGCCCAAGGCGCGCACAGCCTTATGGCGTAAAACAAAATCAAGATCCTGCTGGGCTACTTTAATTAAGGTTGGGATTAACTGCTCGTCCTTGGATGTGCCCATTAAGGTCAACACATCGCCCTTGGTTAAACCCTTGATGGCGGATGGGTCATTAAATAATTCAATCAACCGGCCAGCCGATAAGACCGGCGGCAGGTTAGGCAGGCTAACGGCAGGCGCGTTAATGACCGCATTACTTAACGCTTGTTGATTCGGCACAACAGGAAAAGCGCTTTCCGTCGGTGGTTTAGCAAAAATATTAGGGGTGATAAACAATAGCCCCGCAGCAACAATGGCTTGCACTGACCTGTAGAAGCTATGCGCACCTGTGGGCTTTTGCCACAATTGGCGCAATTCTTGGACGGTCATTGTTGCATGGGTTTGGATCTGGTGTTTAAAGGTGTGGATGGTAAAACCTAATTGCCTGAAAAATTCATCGCCGCCATTGCCCATTTCAATCTGGATAACCGTTGCTGGAGGCACCTGCAGATTCATTAATAAATAGGCTAATGCTGCTAATTTCTTACGCCGATTAGCACGTTCCACACTGGTCAAGATTGATAATCTATAGCCCACCATCCTCTCTATACTCTTGCGGTCTAAAACAAAACTGTCTAAGCACCCCTTACCTAAGGATACCACCTGATTCGCCGTGTTATACGCAAGGTCAATCTCTACCAATATCATTGATCCCACTGCATTAACCCGTTCAATATAAAGCTTGTAGGCGCGTGCTGAGACAACGAAAACAAATTTGTGCCTTGCCGTCTTATTATGGTATAGCATGCCTAAGAAACGCTGCGTTACCTCTTCCTCAATGAGCATCGGGTAGGGCTGATGCTCTTGGGCAACAGCAGCTTTTTGGTATGCTTGGACGACTAGCTCCCCTAAGGTCAACCCCCTGTCCCTATCTAAAAGATTTGATGCTTTAAATTCCAGCGCGCGATCCATGATGGCTGCTTGGTCACGCCCATGCCGCTGCGCGGCCGCGTAGACGCCGGCATTATGCGCTAAATATAATTCCTTGCCCCAAGCCAATGCCTTAACCCGCGCTTGCCAATAAGCTGAACTTGTCCGCATAAACAAACGGTATAATTGGGTTTTAATCAGGGCAATTTCGTTGGCATCTGTAACAGTGCGGGTCTTTCCGCTTGAAATATCGATGATGCGCAAAAGCTTCTTCCTGGGGCTTAAATGCAAACACCAGAAATCATCGAACACAGGGACATTAATGATGCCATTAGGCGGCGCACGATCGAGCAGTCCGCGCATCTTAATCTCTTCCCGGCCGCCCGCTTCCACCGCATACCCCCAGGCCACGCCCCTGCTTTTCGCTAAGGCCGCACGGTAACCGTCATGGAACATAATGCCTAAACCTAAAAAATACCCGCCCTGAAGATTTGTCTGGTTCTTGCCGGCGGGAGTCAACAAACGATAAAGAAGGGTTTCTAAATTCTTTCGCTGAGCCTTGGATAAAGGTTTGCCCTCATGACTTAATTGCAGGGAATCAACCGCCCTATCACCTGTCGGCCGTGCGCCCTGCTGGCTACCATCCTCATTCTTAATCCCTTCCGTATCAATATGCACCCAGCCGATATTATTATTTAACGACGCCGCTAAGCGCGCCACATCACGCAACAAAGCCAGGCGGTCAGGCGCTTCTAAGAATATTAGGGTCTTTCTTGCATCTGTCTTCCACTTAATAACAACAGGCGCCTTAACCACCACCTCGGGATATGGCATCTTTCGCGCAATAGCGATAACATCCTCGGTTTGCCAGGCTATTGGTTTTTCTAATGCCGGAGCTAAGCTAACCTTAATCGCCTGAGCTTTACGCCCCCAATATGCTGTTGCCTCATCCTTGCTGTAGATATCCTGAAACGCAAGCATATCAAGGTCGCGCACCGCAAAAACATCCATCAAATTGCCCTTATCAACCACGTTGCCTTCAATGTTAAGCACGCTTAACCGCTGCTGGGCCAGGACATCTAAGATAACCGCTAAACGCCCAGGCTTGTCTTCCTTGGAAATAAGCATAATCTTCATCCGGGCCACATTATTCCCAATCGGCTCAGCTTCGACAATTAAATCCCCCTGACCTTTATAAGCCTTAATAGCTGCCCGTAAATCATCCTTCTCTCTAGTATTGCGTAATTTTAATTGCCCCTCCATACGGCTGTAATCAATAAAATCCTCCGCCCCAAAACCCGCCACAACTTTTAAGAAATGTTCATACCGCTGCATCTGGCGCGGGCGGTACACCAAAATTAACACCACTGTCATCCACAAAAGCATGCGCCAATTGACATAATTGCTATGCACCTTATTCTTGACAAACTCAACGAACGCTTGCGGGTCATTGA
Organism: uncultured Planctomycetales bacterium; assembly: GCA_964400365.1. Classification (GTDB taxonomy): domain Bacteria; phylum Omnitrophota; class Gorgyraeia; order Zapsychrales; family Fredricksoniimonadaceae; genus CAYNTZ01. The sequence continues at coordinate 15,233 of CAYNTZ010000018.1, forward strand.
TTTCATTATGGCGAATTAAACGCACAATCTCGCCGTGGTTACGCCATAGCCAGCGCACCTTCTCCTGCTGTTTTTCCGGCAACATCGGCAATAGGCTTAAGGCCTTTTCCTTGTCTTGTTCATACAACGGCAGGAAATATAAGGCTACTCGCACGGCTGGCATGAATTCAGCGCGCTCGCTCTTATCTTGAGCTCGACGTAGTATGCGCCAAGCAACAATCGTAATCCGTTCTTGTTCAACACCCTCTTTCCGTGGACTTGCCAATTGCCGCAACATATCCAAGGACCTAATCCCGTCGTAATCCGCACTATATTCATGGCGGCCATCTAAAATATGCTTATAGCGTAAATCAGACAGCTCTTCAAAAATAGCCGTATCTAATTCCAATAACTGCATACGGCGCAAAATATCGACCCCATGCTGACGTTGGCTAATCATGTGCAGCATATTCTTGCGGGCGGCATATTCAAAGGCAGCATCCTGGTCAAAGGCTTGCCTAAAGGCCGGCATTAAGGACGCTATCATATCGATAAGCTCACCGGAAATCATGTAACGCTGACGGGCCGCTGTGGCTAGAAGTGCAATGGCATCTTCCAGCTTCAGCATGCTGCCATCCGGCTGGCGGGCTAAGACCAAGACCTTAACCGGCTTGGCTTCTGGGATCTTTTCTTTCCCCACTTCAATGCGGGCAACCCATCCCCAACGCAGAGCAACCTTAATATGGGGCGAAAACGTCTTTTCATCGGTAATCCGTTCCCCAAATGGTATTTCCTTTTCCGCTATGCGGCGAATAATCTTAAAACCAATGATTAATAAAGACCGGTTATGGCGGTTAAGCGCGGTTAAGAAATCACCCACTATCTTCTCTTGCTGTTCTTGGGGAATGTCTTTTAATTGTTCCTGGCTTAAACCAACCAGGTGCATCGCCACCACCAAGACCTGTCCCCAGACCAAGACTTCCGCCTTATATTTATCATTTTTCTCCTTCACAACCCACATGGCCTGCCTGAGCTTTAGCATAAAACCATAGGCCTCAATGACATCCTTCCTTTCTTTCCCGCTCAACAACCCTAGAAATTCTAAATTATCTAAGGCATAGACGCTGCGGTCGCTAAATAAACGCGCTGTCCATAGGGCATACTGCATGGTGCGTAAATTAGACTTAATATCGAATTGGTGCGCAAACATGCCTTCATACGCACCAGCCTTACGGTAGCGTTCAAACCAAAATGCCATCTTGCGCTTAATCAACTCGTCACGCTGGTCCTTTAATTGCTGTTGGTATTGAGCTAGGCGCGCGTTATAAATAGCCTCGTCACCGGCGATAAAGATGGTTTCAATCGTCTCGGTAATCCGCTCCATCTGCTTCTCATCAACCGCCCCTTGCACTGAAAGGTCAAGCGGCGTCAAATCCTGTATGGACCAGCGGCTGTCAAAGACATCGACAATCGTATTAAAGATAAAGGTGGCCATGCCTATCCGGCCTTCCTGCCCAAAACTTGCTGTGGCCTTGACAATATCAGCCTCACTATAAAAGAGGATGCGCCCATCTAAATCAGAGGGCCCGATAGCTTCGTCGCGCGCCATGGATCCAGTTGCCATCAAGGCAAAGGGCACGCTTTCTTGAATTGTTGCCGCCTTTTGGGCAATAGCCTTAAGCAATTCTTTTAAGAATTGCTGGTAATCATCCTTCATCTGGTTAAAATCCTTGCCCTGACGCCAAATGCTTTGACGGTGGAATAAATACACGGCCTTTATTTGTCCAACCCATGTATTTAAATCTGCCTCGTTGTTTAAATTCAACGGCTGGCTGTTGATGTAGCGGATTTCCGCCTTAATGTTTTCAATATGCGTTTGAGCATTAAGCTCATGCGCAAGCACCTGGGGCAGCGGCATGGGAAGCTTATGAAGGAAGGCCTTTTCAATAATAAGCCTCTTCGTCGATGATTGGTAAAAAGCCCCGAAGAAAGGCGCTTGCCCTTCGATCAGCTCTGCAATTAAAATCGTTTCAACCGGCGCGCGAGCAGCAGCATCGCCTAGCGTAGACATCGCTAATAAAATAGCCGTGTTCTCATCAGCGCTAACATTCCTTAACACCACCCCTTGAGATTGCCATTGGCGCAGCTTAGCCTCTACCGCCTCTGGGCTTGGCCCCAAATACCCGCCATCCCGGCTTAAGTCTTCGGGCAAATCTGCAATATGCGTCATCCCGTTATACTGCAAATGATAAAAGAAGCTGTTCTCTAAATGCGCGATAATATGCATACGCAGCACGTCATCACCGGAATGCGCCGCAACTACCAGGCGCGCCATTTCAATAACAGCTTGGGCATTTAGGATATAGGTGCTTAGGCGTGGCACGACCTCATCAGAGACATACAAGAATACAATCCCTTCAGGCACCGCGGCTTGGCGTTGGCGGTCACGGCCTGTGGTTGACACCACCACTTCCCAAAGCAAGCGGTCGCTAAACAAATATAACTGCCCCTGCGCACGGCCATAGATTCCAGGCGCCGCTAATTCCAAGGCATAGGCATGGTTTTCCTGCATCGACGTAAAAATATCGCTTTGGCCAACAGCCAAGGCATGGACCACCTTAATTTGGGGTTTGGCGATAAATAATCCGACGGGCATGAACATGCGGCCTTCTACAAGCAGATTTAACATTAACGATGTTGTCTGCATAATGATTAACGTGCGCTCAAAGGCATCCTGCAGGAAGGCAGATTCTTCATCCGCCTTAGGCAGTCGATTGACTAATTGAAGCTGTCCAACGCGATGGTCGAAATAGGATTGATTAGCCACCCGGCCGGATACTTCCACATCCTTTAATTGCTGGTTAAAATCCCACGCCTCATCTGCTTGTAGCAAGAAAAGGCCTAAGAGCGGATAGACCTTCTTACTGAACATCAAATCCTCATCAGCGGCCATTTCCTTCCATGACTCAACAATGTCACCCCATGGTGATTGCCCGTATAATCCGGCAAAGGCCTGGGAAGCCCAACCCTCACCGCTCTCGACAGCCGCCATTTCTTGGGTCGTCCCGTATTGGCGCACCAAGGCCACGGAACGCAGCAAGGCGCCTAAGGCTAAGCCGGCATGCGGATCTAAAACCGCATGGGCAAATACCAACGGGTCAATGAAGGATAATAGGGTATTGTCACGCGACAACGCCAAGGCAGCGCGGGCCTTTAACAGCATGGGGTAATTACCTTTTTGAATTTCTTCAAGCACTGCGGCAAATTCACGGGGCGCGCGCATGGCGGCAAATATAGCTACTGCCTTTACCTGGCGGTTATAATTCCTCAAGCCCGCATGAATAATCCTGGCCCCAAGGGATGCCTTTGTTGACAGGGCAATTGTTTCAATAATCTTAATCCGATGGGCCGCATGCATGTCATGCTTGGCATAAACTTCCAACACAATGGGATTATCAGCAAAATCAACCGCCAGCAAGGCTTGTTGGGCTGTGTAAGACACCGCCTCATTGTCTTGCAACAATAAAAACAGTAAGGATTTTAAGGCCATTGGCCTGTTCGCTTGGATGCGCCAGGCATCCTCAACGCCGCTAATGATGTCTTGCCAAACATCCTTAGGCCTATCTACGGCAAGGCCAAACAAGGCAATTAACATATCCGTATTACCCGCCGCCAAGGCGACGGCCGTATCCGTGCGTGCCGACACTTCATTGATAGCACTGCTTCCCGCTTCCCGTAAGGGGGCAAGGCCGTTTAATTGCTGCAGGTAGGGGGCTTCAACATCTAAACAAAAATCATTAAAGGCAGACAACACATCCCTGCGTTCATGGCTGCGTTGAGCCGCCATGTAATACGTAATATCTTTTTCTTGCGCCGCATCTTCAAGGTCACCTGATAAATGGGCTAATTCATGGCGTACGATATGACGCAATAGGGTTTTAAACTTGCGCACGGCATCAGGCTCTGTCGCCGGAGGGGCACGTAATAGCAATTGGGTGTTAATTTCCACCTTATGCTTTAGCGTATGGGCCACAATATACGCGCCCAAATCAATGGTCGCAATATCATTGAATTTATCCATCAATTTCATTTCCGCCAACACATCCCTCAAATAACCCCGGCCCCATGCCAGGCGGTCACTATCCGAAACAGCACCAACACGCACCCAGGTTTTTAACGTGGCGGGAAATCTCATGTGCATATTTATTGAACGGACAAAACGGCGGACAGAAATAACGGGTTTCTTTTTGGGGCCTTGAGCATCCTTTATCTTCTTACCTGCGCTCTCTTGACTCCTGAGTAAACGGAACGCTTCCTTTAGCTCCTTGGCCAATGCCCCCTTATTTTTCTTATCAATAAACTTCATCCTTTGCTCAACATTCTTCCAGAATCTCTGTCCAAATAAGGCAAAATTATCCTGTAGGTGCTTTAATAAGTTAACCAAGTGTTCCGCCGGAGTCCCAAAACGGGGGTCATTTAAGGTATGGTGGAAAGCCCAGTCAATCATCATAAATTCTTCACCCTCAACAACAAACATATGCAAATGAGCGTTATCAAATTTATGCAGCACTGCCTTTTTATGCTTAGGGTTAATCATCCTATAGAATTTCTCCGCCAGGTTATAAGCTATATCCCTTCGCTGTTTAGCACTGTATTGGGCAGGATCAAGCGCCCCTACAAAATAACGGTGGTCTAAATAATCCTCAACAATCATCTCTCTGGGTTTTGTACAAGTAAAAATAACCTTAGGGCCCATGTTGTCATCAGAAGCCTGATGGGAACGCGCAATCTCCATCGGCCCATGGGGTTCTTTAATGACGTATGTCTTGACGATTTCCGGGTCATCTTCAAAAAATACATTCAGCACATATCCTGTATCACGGTTACGCATGCCTGCCAAGGTTTCCATCTTTACCGTAAGACGCCTTGCGTAAGACGCCCCTAAATAAACAATGAAATTCTCAATCACCTTATTAGAAATTCGGCGGCTTAAAAATTGGTGTTTCTTAAGGAATTTCTCAACTACCGTTGGATTTGACACTAGGCGCATAATCATCCCGCGCTTCTTTAAATTATCCCAAACATTGCTGAGTTCAACATACACAATACCTCAATGACTTAAATACCCCTGTAACGCTTCGATTACTTGTTTCCACGTCAATTTAAAATTCTTTCCAATA
>CAYNTZ010000019.1:0-20018 GCA_964400365.1 uncultured Planctomycetales bacterium
GGCTAATTCATGCGAATCCCAAAAACCAAAGACATAATCATCGTCACCGATATTATGTTCTTTGAAAATCTTGATTAAGGCATCCTCACGGCCGGAACGCAGGTGCACCGGGGCGCGGATGACGCCGGTGGCAAAAATACCGGCGATTTCTTCTTCAAAAGCGATGATTTCTTCTTTAGTTAACACAATATTCTCCCTCTAATAATTAAAATACCGTTTGAGTATATCCAAACAAGTAACCGCTTTCAACAATTATTCTTAACCCTTTTACGCCTTAAAAAAGCGTATAAATAAACGGGGCCACCGCAGAACCTTGAGCAAAAACAACTAATAAACTTAATAAAACTAGAATAAGGATAATAGGCGCCAACCAAAAACGCTTACGCACCCTTAAAAAATCCCACAACTCTTTAAATATTCCTAATTTTGACATAAACGCTCACCTTTTTTAGAATTGCTGTTTATCATCCGTATAGTTCTTTTCACGCTTCATCCAATAACTACCAATCCCCGCCTCTAAACGCCGCTGCATATAATCCTTACCCCTCAACCGCAAGAATAAGGCCACCGGCGTAAAAATAACATAATATAAAAGCGTTAAAATCACCGTCGTCACCACTAAACCAATGGCATGCGCCCCCTTCATCCAGTATTTAAAGATAAATTCAAGCCCCGGGCGATAGCATAAGGTAATCGCCAACATGGCTGCGGCGGCAGCGAACAAGGCAAAAGATAGGACATCCCATTGGTGATGCGACCCGTGGCGCCAAGCCAAAAAACTTAGCAAGAGGGGCAGACCAAAACCAAAAACCTTAACCTGTTTGTTGCGTTGTTTATCTGTCATGAATATTTCTCTTTATATAATTATACGCAGCTTCTGCCACAAATTGATGCCCTATAGGCGACCAGTGCCTTGTAGGCGGAGGATTATCTATCGCTCCTTTTTTCTCCCAAGACACAAGATTGCTATAATCATCCAATAGAAAATACTTAACCCCAGCTTGGTCTAAAATATCCTGCATCCACTTCCCCTGACTACGCCAAGTAAAGACAGCCAATTGAGTATGGTCTTTAGCTACGGTATCACTCAAATAAGCTAATGCTTTAGCACAAAGCTGGTGCAAATCTTTATTAACTGACATGGCCGCATTAATTCTTATTTTCCTGCCTTCATCAATCTTAATGAGTTTTTCCTTAATAAACCTATATAGCACACTGTGTTTAATCAAGACTTGTTCAAACGCATTAAACCTATTTTCAGGAACCGGGGAATTTATTAACTTTAATTTATCACCTACTAACCTAAAAGCCGGCTGCAAGGTATGCCACATGCTCGATTGAGACGCCCGAAAGACGGTGGGCTGATAAAATTGAAGCAACACCAGATCCGGAGAATACCGCCGCACATATTCAGTATAATTTAATACCATTTGGGTTAATCCATACCCATTAACCCCAAAATTCATGACTTCAAATTTTCCCGGCGCATCGGCATTCAATAAACCCTCTAACACCTTGCTGTAGGTCTCATCCGCATTAACCCCATAGCCATACGTCCTGGAGCACCCTATCACCGCGATACGAAAAACCCCGGCCGGCTTAACGAATGAATAACTCTTATCCCGCCATCCTTGAGCATTAATATTTTCTAATGTGCTGCGGTATGGCCATTCAAATGTTGCATTAAAATTAGGCCGATTACGCCAACCTAGGGCGCTGTCATATACGTATAACCCTACCTTTCTTCCTGGCTGATCCACTAAAGCCCACCGTATTTGCTTATTTAACATCGCAATGCGCAATACGACTTCTATAAAAACCAAGGTAAGGGCTGTTACAACAAGACAAAGAACAATAACTTTCAAAGCTCTAGGAGCATTCATTAAACATTTTCTTAATCGAGTGTTGTTACAATATCTTCTTTCTTATATTTATCCTTGTTAGGTTGAGCTTCCCTCTCAAAAAGGCAATGGCCCACCAATAAATAATCCATGTCCGTGCACATAAAACAACGGTAGGCATCATGCGCCGTGCAGACGATGGGTTCGCCCCGAATATTAAATGAGGTGTTAATCACCACCGGGCATCCGGTTTGATTTTCAAAGGCCTTAATGATGCGGTAAAACAAGGGATTGCGCTGCTCATCCACTGTTTGCACCCGGGCGGAATAATCCACGTGGGTTACCGCGGGAATAGTAGAACGCTTGAATTTCAATTTCTCAATACCAAAGAGGCCATCACTGCCCTTATCCTGCAGGCGCTTGTCCTGATTAACTGGAGCAACCAATAACATATAGGGGCTCTCGCCCTTGATATCAAAATAATCAGCGGCCCGCTCGCGCAACACCGCTGGCGCAAAGGGCCTAAAGGACTCACGGAACTTAACCTTTAGATTCAACACCGACTGCATCTTAGCTGAACGTGCATCCCCTATAATAGAACGGCTGCCTAAGGCCCTGGGCCCAAATTCCATGCGGCCCTGGCATAAACCAATTACCTTTTCATCCTTGATTAAACCTGCAATGCGCCCGGCAACATTCGCATCCGTCAACGCTTCATAAACCCAGCCATTGGCATCGGCCAAGGCCTTGATCTCATCATCGGCGCTAGGCCCCAGCCACGAACCCTGCTGATGGTCATGCGTATTATCCGATTGGCGCGGCTGCTTTAAATATTGGTACCACACAAACAAGGCCGCGCCTAACGCGCCACCCGCATCACCAGCCGCCGGCTGCACCCAGATATTCTTAAACGGCGACTGCTTTAAAATCTTGCCATTGCCCACACAGTTAAGCGCCACTCCGCCAGCTAAACATAAATTATCTAAACCCGTGACACGGTGCACATGATTGGCCGTCTTAACCATCACCTCTTCGGTCACTGCCTGGATGGAGGCGGCAATATCCATGTGTTTTTGTTCAATGGACGTCTCAGGCTTACGTGGGGGACCACCAAAAAGTTGATGGAAACGCGCATTGGTCATGGTCAATCCGACTGGATAATCAAAATAGTCCATGTTCAAACGAAAGGAACCGTCATCTTTAATATCAATTAATTCACGGCGGATCATATCCGCGTATTTAGGCGTGCCGTAGGGGGCTAGGCCCATCAACTTATACTCACCGGAATTAACCCTAAAGCCAACGTAATAGGTAAAGGCAGAATACAATAACCCTAGGGAATGCGGGAAATGAATATCATGCGTTAATTCAAGTTGATGGCCCTTGCCCTGCCCCCAGCTGGTGGTTGTCCACTCACCCACCCCATCGAAGGTGATGATGGCGGCCTCGTCAAAGGGTGAGGGGAAAAACGCGCTGGCCGCATGGGCCTCATGATGCTCGGGGAAAATAATATCCCCTTCAAAATTCAAACGCTCTTGGATATCGCTCTTGATAAATATTTTTTCCTTAAGCCACACCGGCATCGCTTTTAAGAAAGACCCTACGCCTTTAGGCGCATACGATAAATAGGTCAACAAAAGCCGTTCAAATTTAATAAACGGCTTCTCATAAAAAGCGACATGGGTTAGATCCGCCGTAGTGATACCTGCTTCTTTTAAACAATAATCAATCGCCTGTTGAGGGAAAGCCGCATCATGTTTCTTACGCGTAAAGCGTTCCTCTTGCGCGGCAGCAATAATAACACCATCACGCAAGAGGCAAGCGGCAGAATCATGGTAAAAGGCAGAAATTCCTAGAATATAACAAGGCTTAGACATTATAAATTAATAGTTTTGCTTAAACCACTCCATGGTTAATTTAATCCCTTCTTCTAAACGAATCTTTGGTTCCCATCCTAATTCCTTTTTCGCGAAACTAATATCAGGTCGACGCTGCTTGGGATCATCCTTAGGAAGATCTTTAAAGATGATCTTAGCGCTAGGGTCATATATCTTACGAATCAATTGGGCAAACTCTAATATAGTGAATTCACGCGGATTACCAATATTCATGGGGCCAACCTGCTTAGACAATAATAAACGGGTAATCCCATCGACTAAATCATCCACATAACAAAAAGAACGGGTTTGCTTACCATTGCCGTACACCGTTAACGGCTTTTTAGACAATATCTGGTCAATAAAATTAGGCACCACCCTCCCGTCTTTAATCTGCATGCGCGGGCCATAGGTGTTAAAAATACGCACCACCTTAACCTTCACCCCATACACCCGCTGATACGCAAAAGTCAACGCCTCACCAAAACGTTTAGCCTCATCATAGACGGAACGCGGGCCAATAGGATTAACATTACCCCAATACGTTTCTTTTTGCGGGTGCACCAGTGGATCGCCGTAAACTTCTGACGTCGAGGCCAGCATAAAGGTAGCCTTCTTTAATTTGGCTAATTCCAATGAATGCTTCACCCCTACTGAACCAACATCCATAATTTCTAAGGGAATCCTGGCAAAATCAATGGGTGACGCCGGAGAAGCAAAATCCAAAACATAGTCAACCTTGCCTGCCACTGTAAAAGGTTTACAAATATCCTGCTTCATAAAACGAAAATTCTTATTCTTAAGCAGGTGCGCAATATTACGACGACTGCCGGTGATTAAATTATCCACCGCCACCACCTTAAAACCATGATTGATAAACCAATCACATAAATGACTACCCAAGAATCCCGCACCACCAGTAATCACCACTGTCTTTTTCGCCATAGCTTCTCTTTCTATAATTAATTACAATCGTTCAATATTCTTTTGCCTTGATTGACGGTAAATATTCTTCACGTCAAAAACACAACGGGCATTCTTTTCAATAAGCTTATAATTAACTATCCCATGATCGACTGCAATAATTACGCAATCGTAAGCACGCACCATCTTAGGGGTTAAGGCCACCGACGTAAAATCTAAACCGCCCAGTTTTACATAAGGCACCAATGGATCATGATAATCGACGCTGGAGCGTTTTTTTAGCAATTCAATTAAACGTAAAGCTGGGGATTTACGCAAGTCCTTGACATCCTTTTTATAAGTTACCCCCACCACTAAAATCTTGGCTTTATCCAAAGGCTTTGTTAATAAGGCTTCGACCCTATGCAGGATATAGACAGGCATGTGAGCATTAATATCCGCAGCTAGTTTAATAAATTTTGAATTAAAACCATATCGCTTGGCCTTCCAATACAGATACAATGGATCCTCGGGGATGCAATGGCCACCGACACCTAATCCTGGATAAAAGGGCATAAAGCCAAAAGGTTTGGTCTTTGCCGCGTCGATGACTTCCCAGACATCAATACCTAATCTATGACACATCTGGGCCACCTCATTAATCCAGCCAATATTCACGATGCGGAATGAATTTTCTAAGAGCTTGGTCATTTCCGCAGCCTTAGGCGAGGAGACCTCGTACACCTCTTTAATAATCTGACCGTACAAGGCCTTGGTTATCTGCGTGCATGCCGTAGTCAACCCCCCCACCACCTTGGGGATTTGGGTCACTTCAAATTGCTTATTGCCTGGGTCAATGCGTTCAGGCGAGAAGGCTACGTAAAAATCACGACCGGCCTTTAATCCACTTTTTTCCAATTCAGGTTTAATTAATTCTTCCGTTGTTCCTGGATAGGTAGTGCTTTCTAAGACCACCAGCGCACCCTTTTTTAAAAAAGGCGTGATGGCACGCACAGCACTAAGCATAAAAGAAATGTCCGGTGTGTACTTACGCTTTAGAGGTGTGGGCACGCAAATGATCACTGCGTCAGCTTGGGCGATACAACTAAAGTCAACGCCCACTGAAAATTTACCATTCTTGATAATACGGCTAATATCCGCATTGGTGACATCCGCAATATAACTCTTTAAATTACGAATTCGTTCAATGCGTTCCCGACTGGTATCAACACCCATGACGGAAAAACCCTTGCGCGCAAAAGCCACAGCCAAAGGAAGCCCCACATATCCTAAACCCACCACGGCCACTATGGCCCGGTGATTTAATATCTTCGTTGTCAATGCCTTCATCATCAACCTAAACCTTACCGCGGCCTATACCAAAATAATCAAAACCGCATTCTTTTAGTTTTTCCCCATCCAGAAAATTACGTCCATCAAAGATTACCGCCTGGCGCATGGCGTCACGCACCTGCACGAAATTAACGTCCCTGAATTCCGGCCACTCGGTTAAAAGCAATAGGCAATCACAATCTTCCGCCGCTTCATAAGGGTCCTGGGCAATGGTGACCCCTTTTAACGCCTTGCGTGCATGATCAGCCGCCTTTGGATCATACGCCTTAATCTTGGCCCCTTCCGCCTGCAAGAGGTGAATAATCTCAAGCGCTGCGGCATTGCGGATATCATCCGTATTAGGCTTAAAAGCAATGCCCCATACACCGATTGTCTTATCCTTGATGTTCCATAACTTCTCTTCAATCATTTTCACAAAAGCAAGGCGCTGGTTGTCGTTGATCTTGCGCACCTCTTTTAAAAGGCTAAAATTATAACCGCTCTTGTCACTTAAATGGATGAAGGCCTCCACATCTTTAGGAAAACAGCTTCCCCCATAACCAATGCCCGCATCCAAGAACTGGCGGCCAATGCGCTTATCCAGCCCCATGCCTTCCGCCACTTTCAAGACATCCGCGCCAACCCGGTCACACATCTGGGCCACCGCATTAATAAAGGATATCTTCGTTGCCAAAAAAGAATTAGAGGCATGTTTAATCATTTCTGCCGATGCCGTATTGGTCACCAAAACCTTTGTCTTTAACGGCTTATAAATCTCGCGCAGCAGTTTCTCTGCACGGGGGGATTCTACCCCTAAGACTACGCGGTCAGGGTTCATGAAATCATGCACCGCAGAACCCTCTTTCAAAAATTCCGGATTAGACGCCACATCAAAATCCAACAAAATTTTATGGCCTTGCTTATACTTACGCGGCAGGTTAAGCTGGATCGTACGCCGTATCTTTTTGCCTGTTTCTGCCGGTACTGTTGACTTTTCGACGATAAGCTTATAAGAATCCATGCTTTGGGCAATTTCACGCGCCACGTTTTCAATAAAGGTCAAATCCGCATCCCCATTCGCCTTCGACGGGGTCGGCACCGCCAAGAAAATAACATCGGCCTTGGCTGTCGCTTCCTTGACAGATCCGCTAAAAGACAAGCGTTTCTTTTTTACGCATTCATGCATTAATTCCAACAACCCTGGTTCATAAATAGGCAGCTCACCTTTTTTCAATTTCTTAATCTTGTCAGGATTGTTGTCAACGCACGTGACATGATGCCCGATATGCGCCAAACATACCCCGGAAACCAACCCCACATAACCTGAACCTACAATGGCAATCTTCATATCAGATCTTTTCCTTTTCTATTTATAATCCTTCACTGCTTTGAGAACCCGTCTTACGCTGATGGAACGAATTACCTAATAAATCTAAATCCATGTCAGGAAATGCTTTTAAACGGAAAACCATCAAGAATGACGCGCCAGCACCACGTTCTTGGGAATACCTTAAATCCATTTCCCACTCATGCAAATCCCTGGTAACCGCATATTCTTCCGCCTTTAAGATCCCCCTATCAATGGTAAACCGATCATACATTTTAATCTTCCACTTTGAATTAATCCTGTACGTCAGCTCCGTCGTTAACTGGTCTTCCGAATCCCTGGCATAACGGCGCCCAAGGCCAAAGGTCCATTTTTCGCCATGATTAATATAGGTTTCAAAATTAGCTGAGGCAATATGGTCTTCATAATGATCATAGGACGCATCCATATTAAACGATAACCAATCATTGGGCTTAAATTCGATGTCCGTATTATACGGACCAAAACCGCCACGGCTAGGATTTTCCTTTAAAGCAAAATCCGTAAAGAATAACGCGCGTAACAGGTCAACCGTCTTCTTATCCCGCTTAGTCTGTAATTTATGCTCCAGGCCTAAACCAATCTTATGCGCCTGGTCTAAACTATCAATCGCATCAAACTGATTAAACACAGATGACGCATGTGTGGGGCGATGCTGGTAGATGTAGGCGGCCGTCGGCGTCACCACATGGCGCAAGCGGTCAATCTTCATACCAAGCACATTCTTCTTAATATTCCACACCCGCGAAAACTTCGTGCTTAAATCCATCCCTGTCCTGAAAATGCCACGCAAGGTCTTATCGCGCGCCGGATCAATCGCCCTGGTGTAATACGTATGCTGACCTCCCGCAAAAGGCCTAACCTCAATAAAAGCAACCTTCGCAGGGTAATATAATTCATTATTCGTATCAAAACGCATGGTTTTGCGTCGGTCTTCCGTTGGACTGGCTGCACGCTTGACTAAGTTGCTGAACGTATTGCTGCTCTTTACAAAGAAACCTGTCTCTGCGATTTCTTGCCCGCTATTCTCATATTTGATTTCAGGCGTGCGGTCAACGGCTGACACAAAACGGTTAACCCGATGGTCAAGGCGAAAACTTACATTACCATGCGGCAAGGCACGGCTTAAAAAGAAATACGTGCTGGTATCCCCCTGGCGGGATTCCCGCTCAAAATATTTCTTTAACAAGACATCATCGCTTAATCGGTAATATTGCCAAACCGCGCTGGTCTTATCATCCATGTCCCATTTATGGCGCCACTCTATCTTGTAGCGCTCATTTGTTACGGAAGGCTCTGTTTTAAGAAGCCACGGATGTTTTGCGGCAATGGAACGCTCCCTGATATAATAATTCCGGATAACACCAGACCCGTAATGATCCGTCCGGTACTTATTATCCATCCCCCAACCAATACCCTGGCGCTCATAAAAATCAGCCCTGATCGTCGTTGTCAGGTGCTCATTTGAAAAGACCCGGGAACGCGTTAACAAGAAAAATCCCAAATCTTTTTTCATGCCCGGCGTAAAAGTAAACCATGGCTTATTTTTTAAATCCTGGGTATAACGCGGCATATACATGACAGGCATCTTGCCTACATACATAGTTACGCCGCGCGCTACCGCCTTATCTCCTTGGTAAATATCCAATCGCCGTGACTGCAAACGGAAATGAGGGTTATCATGGTCACACGTAGTCATATAACCATGATCCATGCCGATATGGTTTGCGGAAATCTTTTCAATATGCGGGCCCTTAGCCTGAAAAGGACTATTAAAAATCCGGGCATTTGTGAAGGACCCTGTTTGTTGATTAAAATTATATGTGGCTGCATCTGCATCCACCTGCGCCTTAGGCGAATCTAAATACACATGCCCTCGAGCAGTCCCTTCTTGCTTGGTGCGGTCTAACTCAAGGCTGTCCGCATAAAGCGTTTCCTTGCCGCTTTTAACAACCACATTCCCTTGCGCAGTAGCTTTATTTTCAGCTGTCGCAAAGCCCATCTTGTCCGCTTGAATCTCGACAGAACTTGGTTTTTTGAATTCCTGACCCTGCGCCTCATTGCCTAAGGAAAATTCAGGCAAACCAGCATGACTTGAGGTAAGGCCGCACAAGCAAACAACGGCCAATGCTAAGAGGAATCGTACCGGCATGATAAAATAATTATTATTAATAGGCATTATTAACCAGGACTTGGGCACCGATAATTCCGGCATCATCGCCAAATTTAGCGCGTTTAATACGCACCATGCCGCCTTGAACATGCATGGCCCGCTTCTTGATAACCGCTTGGATTGTCTTAAATAAATATTTCTCATTATTAGCTACCCCGCCGCCAATAATGATCAACTTAGGATTAAGTAAATTAACAACACCCACCAAGCCATGGCCAATATGGGTCGCCGCTGTTTTCCAAAAAAGCAGCGCTTGCTTATTCCCCTTATTAGCTAAGGCAAACATCTTCTCTGTGGTCATGCCTGTTGACTTCATCATCGAATCTGCCAAGGCGTACAAACGGCGATTCCCCACATATGCTTCAAAACAGGCTTGCCCGCCGCAATTACAAATCGGCCCCGCCTCGTTAAGCGGAACATGGCCTAATTCTCCAGCGGCATTAGCCTCACCGCGGTATAAACTGTTATTGAGAATTAAACCACTGCCTACACCAGTCCCTAAGGTAATGCAAATTAAATTTGATTCACCCCGACCAGCTCCAAATTTCCACTCAGCCAAGGTGATTAACTTAACATCATTATCAATCGGAACCGGCAAGCCTACCTTCTTTTGCAAAATAGACCGTAAGGGGACATTACGCCAGCCTGGAATATTCGGCAAGAAACGCACAATACCCTTATCATGGTCAATCAGGCCGGGCAAGCCAATCCCAATACCAGCAACATTTTTTTTAGGAATGCCTTGTGCTTTTAAGATAGCCTCAATGTAATGCGCTAATGCCGTGATTAGCTTTATTTTACTAGAGGCGAAAGGCTTTGTGGCAAAATGGTTTCGGGCAATAACATGACCGTCAGGATGAACTACACCCAATTTAATATTGGTGCCGCCAACGTCAACACCAACGACATACTTCTTCATATAATCCTTTAATTTAATTAGGGGAATGTGACGCTAAAACGTGGCTATTTTAACCCAAATATAGGAGGGATTCAATAAGTGTTTCAAGGAAGTTGAATTATTTAAATAATAGGCATATAGGGTGCCAAATTATTAGGAATAGTGAAAATAAACGTGGCGCCTTGGCCCTTAAGGGATTCCACACGCACGCGCCCTCCCTGGTCTTCAACAGCCGCCTTAACAATAGCCAAACCAGCTCCCACCCCATCGTATTCGTCCTTGGTATGCAAACGGGAGAATAAATCAAAAATATCCTGGTGATGCTCCGGCGGAATACCAATCCCGTTATCTTTAACAAAAAATTCATGCCCCTCATTAAGCGCACGGTAACCAACCTGTACCCTGCCCCCCTGGGCTTGCTTGGCAGAATATTTAACCGCATTAGCAATCAAATTAGTAAAAATAATAGTCAATTTGATGCGGTCACAGACAATGGCTGGTAATGGCCCTTCAATTGCCACCTGACACGCCACTTGATTAACCGCAAAATCACAATTCGCTAATGCCGCCTCCACAACTTCTTGCACAGATGTTAATGTATATGGATTCTTGATACGCGTCACCCGGGTCAACTCCAACAAGTCCTTGACCATCTTATTCATGCGTGACGCACCTTTGCGCACACCGGCCACGCAATCCTTGCCCCGCTGGTCGAGAAGGGATGCATAATGAGCTTCTAAATAAGCCCCATAACCGACAATAGCCGTTAAGGGCCCTACAATATCATGGCTTGCCGTATGCACAAAACGGTCAAGCTCCCGGTTAGTAGCAGCCAAGGTCTGATTTTGTTCTTCCAACTGTTTCTTAAATTCGGTTAATTGCACGCTCATGCTATTGACACTTGCCGAGACAGCGGCAATCTCATCTTTTGAATTAACCTTTAAGTTAACAGCAAAATCCCCGCGCCCAATCTGATGCGTTGCTTGAACCAACTGATCTAATGGCCGACGGATACCAGCTACAATAAACCACGCCCAGACCCCGCAAACCAAGACACTACCCGCTAATACGCCCCACAACAATTGCGCCGTTGACTGCACTTGTTGTTCCGCCTGGGATACTGATTGCAAAACCCAGGTTTGGATATCACCCAACAATACCTTTAATTGATCAGCTAATTTCGATTCTTTACGGGAGAAATCTTCTAAATGTTCAAAAGACAATTGAAATCCGCCCCGCTCAATATCATCAATAGTGCTTAAAATTAACTGCTGGTATTCCTGGTAACCCTTGCTGATATCATCCAGGCGGTAGGCTTGGTCTCCCAAGAGCACACGGCCTTCTGCCATCGTTAATTCAGTCTGCTGCAATAACGCCGTGCATAACTCATGCAATCCTTTTAAATAATCCTTCAAGTAGGTGAGCCTGGAATCGATTGTCTCCGGCGCATTCAGCTCTTCAGCAACACCTTTTAACTTCTCAAACAAGACCTTCTGCTCTAACTGCTGCTGATGCAGTTTATTCACCACCTCCATTAAGGTCACATCACGCCGAGCCACCGCGGCAAATTGCTGCTCAACGCGGTTAAGCTGGAAAAACGCCATACCGCTATTAAAAGCTAGGACAGCCAACCCTAAGACAACTAATAAATATATCTTGCTTGTGATTTTCATCTTTAATAGCCTGCTGATGCTTATACGTTAGGGGATGTTTACGACTGGTGGTAAAGGCCGAAAGCAACCACACAATTACGACCTTGTGATTTCGCACGGTACAAGGCCCAATCAGCCTTATCCATTAACTCTTCCATCAATTTTCCATCACTTGGGTAAATGGTCACCCCAATGCTCAAGGTGATGTGTAAGCTGTTGTCATACGCCTTGATTAACTTTTGCTCAGCTGATTTACGGATACGTTCCGCCACAACCGTTGCCCCTTCTAAATCCGTATCGGGCAATACAACACAAAATTCCTCGCCGCCAAAACGCCCAACAAGATCTATCTCACGAACGCTCTCTTTAATAATGTTGGCAATTTCACGCAACACCTGGTCGCCCGTCAAATGCCCATATTGGTCATTGATCATTTTAAAATGGTCAGCATCCAGCATCAGGAACGCGGTATTAGCCTTGCGCAATTTTGAACGCTTGATTTCTTCCTCAAAACGTTCCATAAAATAACGGCGGGTATAAACAGCTGTTAAACCGTCGGTAATCGCCAAGGTTTCAATCTCTTGGTATAACTTGATGCGCCGCAGCGCTAAAGCAAACTGATGGGCTAAGATGGTGAATTTTTCCTTATCCTGCTCAGGCACGCCCTTATAAACCAAAACGCCTAATTTCTTTTCCCTGCTTTTTAACACAAAGATTGAATACTCATTAGGCGCTTGGGCCTGCGGCGCTTCCCCAATATCATGCAGCAATTGGCAATCATCAACCGTGATGTTTTCTTTTAAACGCCGGCGGAAAATATTAAACGCCTCCTGTTCATTAACATGATTGGTGATTTCCTTAGTCATCTCATAAAGCGTAAAAATCTGCGCCGCTTCCCGCTCTAGCTTCATCTTCTCTGCGTGAGCCTTGTCCTTTTGGTCGATGATTTTCCCAAAGGTTTCCTTAGAACGCAGCACCTCCTCGTCAGAGCGCTGCTCTAAATGAACAACGATCAGCCGCGTCAAGAAGAAGACGAGAACGATGAACCCAATTGTCAGAGCAATTAATAAATAAACCATGATTTACGCCACACAAACCCTGTTCCTGCCGGATTCCTTTGCTTTATAAAGCGCAGCATCCGCTTTTAAGATTAATTCTTCTTTTAGCTTAGCGTCCTGTGGGAAGGCCGCAACCCCAATTGAGGTTGTTATATGCGTTTTTTGCCGACGCAGGACAATTTCCCGCGCTTCAATTTTCTTCCTGAATGAATTAGCTAATTCGACCGCTTCATCCCTTGAGCAATCCGGCAGCAAGACGCAAAATTCTTCCCCCCCATAACGGCAAACCAAATCTCCCGGTTTATTAAAATGTTCCGCCAAGATCTTGGCAACCGTCTTTAGGACAATGTCACCGGCCATATGCCCAAAACTATCGTTATATTGCTTAAATCGGTCAAGGTCAATCATCATAAAAGATAACGACGCGCTATTCCTACGTTCACGGTTTATTTCCTGGTCTAAGCGGTCAACCATATAGCGGCGCAAGAACAATCCAGTTAACCCGTCACGGATCGCCAAATTCTCCAAATGTTCATATAGCTGGGCATTTTCAATCGCGATTGACGTCACATCCGTAATCGTGCGCAGGAAACGCAAATCATCCGTATTAAAATGATGCGGCGTGGGGCTATCCACCCGTAAAATCCCAAGCGTCTTATCTCCCACCAACAGCGGCGCACTAATCAAGGAACGGATCGGCCGCTGTTCTTCAGTATCCATCTTATCCAAATCAAAACGAAAGTCGCTATTCGCGTCTTCCACCAGCAACGGATGCAAGGTCTTAACGACAAACTGGTCAAAAAGATCCCCTTTCTTGGCTTTTAAATTAACCTGCATCTGACCTTTCTGCGACGCAGACAAACCCAATTCCCCTGTAGCTGAATGGAATAAATAAAGGATAACCGTGACATCTTTATGGCCAAATAATTTGCCCACCTCAGTTGAAAGCGTGCTTGACGTATCCTCTAAACTCAAGGATAAGCTTAACTTCTCCGTCAGGTCTTTTAGCTGGGAATAATTAATGATCTTGCGCCGAAAAGATTCAATGGTTTCCCATTCTTGGTCCAGCTCAGCTTTAAGCAAATTTGCTTTCTCAAAATATTCTTCCTTTTGCAAGGCAATCATTGACTGCTTGCGCATAAGCCTCTGGTGGAAGGCCAACAAAAGGATAATATCAGCTAATAAACCAACAGCTAAAAACCAATAAGCAATGTGATTTTGGGTGGCATAAACAAAGAAACCGGCCAATGGGACTAGGAAGGAAAATACAACGAGGAAATACAGCTTAAATAATGGTTTCTTCGGTTTTTGGATCAAAGAAGTGCACCTTACTCATGTCAAAAACCAGGTCCATGTCGCGGTTGACTTCCGGCCTATCATGCGCACCAACACGCGCGATGAAATTATTCTTGCCCGATGTCAAATACAAATAAACTTCAGAACCTAGCGGTTCAACCACCTCACAGGTGGCCCTGACTGTGTTATCGGGTGACGCCTCAGAGGCAAACAATTTATCGTAAATATCCTCCGAACGAATACCCATCACGACATCCTTACCGTCATAGGGCGTGATGGCCTTATACATTTCGTCTACTAGTTTAACTTGAATCTTACCTTCATCAAAGAAGAATTTGCGGTCCTTCTTAACAATACGGCCATTAATTAAATTGATCGGCGGCGACCCAATAAAGGAGGCTACAAACTTATTGGCCGGCTTATCATAAATATGCATCGGGTCAGCACATTGATGGATCTTGCCATCCTTCATCACCACAATGCGATCCCCCATGGTCATAGCTTCAGTTTGATCGTGGGTCACATAGATAAAGGTGGTCTGCAGGCGGGTGCGTAATTTATGGATTTCCGTGCGCATCTGCACGCGCATCTTGGCATCGAGATTGCTTAAGGGCTCATCAAACAAGAAAACTAACGGTTTGCGCACAATCGCGCGGCCCAAGGCCACCCGCTGGCGTTCTCCACCGGACATTTGACGAGGCTTACGGTCTAGGTATTTTTTAATCCCTAGAATATCAGCAGCTTCATGCACACGTTTTTCAATTTCAGCTTTAGGATAGCCGCGCAATTTCAACCCAAAGGCCATGTTTTCATAAACACTCATGTGCGGGTAAAGCGCGTAGTTCTGGAACACCATCGCGATATTGCGATCCTTGGCGGGAATATCATTAACCAAGCGATCGTTAATCCAAATCTCGCCAGAAGTGATCTCTTCAAGGCCAGCCACCATGCGTAAGGTGGTTGATTTGCCGCAACCGGAAGGCCCGACTAAAACCAAGAATTCCTTATCATGGATTTCCAAATTGACGTTATTAACGGCAGTTGCGCCGCCCTTATAACTCTTGCAAAGATTTTTAATGCGAATGTGTGCCATAGGTGAAGTGGTATTCTATTAAAAAGAATTTAAAAATGCAACCATTACTTACGCCGGGTGTTGTGCATACTCAATGGCATGGGCCAAAACACCTTTTAAGTCCTGGCGTTCAACAATCATATCCACCATGCCGTGCGCCAACAAAAATTCGGAACGCTGAAAACCAACAGGCAATTTCTGGCGGATGGTCTGTTCAACCACACGGGGCCCGGCAAAACCAATCAGCGCCTTTGGTTCCGCAATAATTAAATCACCAACACCTGCAAAAGAAGCCATAATCCCGCCCATGGTGGGATTGGTTAAAATAGACGCATATAATAACCCAGCCCTGGCATGACGCTCAAGCGCAGCGCACGTTTTAGCCATCTGCATGAGCGAAATACACCCCTCATACATGCGGGCCCCACCGCCGGAACCGGAAACAATAGTCATCGGCAATTTATTTTTAGTGGCGTATTCTATCGCACGTGTGATTTTCTCACCAACCACCGATCCCATGGACCCCATAATAAAACGGGAATCTGTCACCGCCAATACGGCTTCCTGGCCTTCAATCTTACCGTGGCCGGTAATGACCGCATCAACCAGCTCAGTGGCCTCTTGATCCGCTTTTAACTTGTCTTTATAGGTCTTAGGGCCTTTGAAATTCAACGGATCGCCCGATAACATGGCCGCATCCAACTCGATAAAGCTGCCTTCATCAATCAATGATTCAACCCGCTCACGCGCGTTTAACATTAAATGAAAGCCACATTTAGGGCAAACATTTAAATTCCCTTTAAGCTCTTTCGAATAGGCCGGGGAATCACAGCCAGGGCATTTCGTCCACACCCCGGCGGGGATTTCCTTACGCTTGACCTTGATAAAGGTATAATTTGATTTACCAAATAGGGACATTGATTACTTCCACTTATGAATCGTTAAGCCTGATAAAACTTTAGGATAAAAATACGTCGTCTTTGGCGGCATGCGCTCGTCATTTAAGGCAATGGCGCGCAATTGATTAATCTGTACCGGATTTAAAATAAACCCAGCTTCAGCCTGACCTTCATCGACAAACTGCATCACTTCCGCCGGATCCTTCGAGTAGGTGATATCTTCTGACTTAACACCTACTTGATCAAAAATAAAGGCCTTCAGAATAGCCGCATCCAAACTCTTGTAATCCTTAGAACCTTCCTGCACGTGCTTCTCGATGAGCATCTTATTCTTCAAACGCAATAAATACATGCCACCCTTGGTATAAAGCCCAAAGGCATGTTCGTTTTGACCGGCGCGCGCGATTAAGACCAATAAATCCGTCTTTGTTTTAATCTTGTCGATACGGAAATATTGTTCCAACAAATTAACGCTGATAGGGAATTTCTTAATAACGCGATGGATAGGGAAAATCTGTAAATCCTTGGAATCCATATTGGTGAAATACGTCATGACAAAATTAAAGGACTCTTGACCCGTTGGCTTCTTGACCTTCTTTAAAGCTTCCTTGCGCATTTGATTAGACACTTCAAAGCGGTGATGGCCGTCACAAATAAACAGGTTCTGCCCATCGATAACATTGACGATTTCTTGGATCTTAGCCGGGTCATCCAGGCGCCAGATCATATGCTTGACCTTATCTTGATCGACTGCTTCCAAATCCGGCTTACGGCTGGCTAATTCTTTAAGGAACATCTTGTCAATCTTACCAGCCTTATCCGCATAACCCACAAAGATAGGGCTTAAATTACTTTTGAGCGCCGTCCATAACATCAGTCGGTCTGTCTTAGCTGCGGCATGGGTATGCTCATGCGGTAAAATCTTAACGCCCTTGTCATCACCAATATTTAATAGCCCCAAGAACCCGGTGCGGGTGTATTTCTGACCTTGGTATTTGTAATCCACCTTATAAAAATAAATAGCTGGTGTTTCATCTTGCTTTAAAACGCCCTTTTTAAGCCATTCTTCATAGGTCTTCTTGGCGCGGGTGTATTTATTATCCTTCGCATTATCCTTAGCTGTTTCCTTGGCTAATTCCAAACGGATAAAATTATGAGGATGCTGTTTATAGTAGGCATCCTGCTGCTGAGCGGAAATAACATCATAGGGCGGACAAAATACGTCAGAAAGGTTCTCGGCCTTCTCTTTATTATAGAAAACTCCCTGAAATGGTTTAAGCGCTGACATGTGCGGCATCCTCTTTCTTAAATTTGCTAACTAGTTGTTGAACAAAAGGATAGACTCCTGCTCCAATCGCTCCCCCGATAAAATCCGCGAAGGCATCTGTTAATGCTGACTCGCGGCCTGGGGTAAAGCTTTGGTGGAACTCATCCGTTAATCCGTATAAATAACACAAGACGACCGATACCATCCAAACCGTCAGATACGGCCATGGACGGGTGCCGTTTAAGGCACGGGCCATCAAAAACCCTAAAATCCCATACTCAACTACGTGTAAAAGCTTGTCCCAAACCAGAAATGGCATTTCCACCCGGGTAGAAGGCAAACTGGAAATGACAAAAATAATAGCAGAATAAAAGAAAACTGGGAACCAAAATTTTAAATTACGCATAAGGGGACTCATCCGGCCGCAGGCTGAGGAATTGGGGTAGATTGGTCAGTGGAGTGATTGTTTTAATATGAAATTCAATGCCTGCAAAATCGCCTTTCTTAAAACGCTCTACGCTTACCGGGTCAATATTCATGGCTGGAGCATTTCCCTGGCCTTCCTGGCGACTCACCTTCATCTGCATCTTATTCTTATCAAGGTCGATACCGCCTGGGACTACCCTCGCTGGAACAGGAAAACTGTCCCGAATAATCTGCGGCATGCGATCCATACCTACGCCAGCAATTAAGCTGATAATGCGATCAGCCACCGCAGCTAAACTACGGCCATCAGGCAGCTGGATGTTGATTATAATGTGCTCACCTGATGGAGATTCCACATCGCAGCGACCCATAGAAAAAAGCAGCAGCTTCCATGCGCCGTCTTCACCAAATCGCTTAAACACATGCTCAACCCTGGCAGCTGCCTGAAATGTTATCATTGCTTGGTTTTGTAGCAACCACTTGCCCCCCACAGCAGCGGCTGTACTGGCAAATACTGCTGCTGCCACCCATGACGCTTCTTTCTCACCAACATAATCATATACATCAACATCGCCATTAGGCATTTCATGTAAGACTTGTAATATAATTTCCCTCACCTGCGGGTAGAATTGATATGTTAATTGACGCTGCTCATATTTTAAAGGCTTTTCAAAAAGAAAAGCATATGTACTGCTCGACAATTCAGGGTCTAAAATATCAGCGTACAAATCCTTCGTTTGGCCTAAGGCCATTTTTAACAAATTAAACTTAATTTTATTATAAAAATTCTTATCTTGTTCATCATCTGTTTGGCCACGCTGCATCAGATTAACAACACGGTAATATAAATCTCTATCCACCTTAAACCCATTAAATAAGGTAACCATCATGGCTTTATCACTTAGTCGGGCTGTCATGGCTGCGTTATGTTCAATCGTAATGGTTAAATCAGAATAAGCTTGCATCATCCGTATCGTAGCTGCACAAGCTAATCGAAGATCTTTTTGATCAATCTCCTGTTTAAAACGCAAACTTAACTTTCTAACAAGATCACCAAACTTAATTTCACCTGCCTTAGATTTATTTAACATCCCCTCTAAAATAGTTAATGTTTCCCTCCCTAAGAAATAATAATCACCTGGTTCTCTCTTACCTTCTTTGATAGCATCATTAAAAACATTCATCATACGCATAATGACAACAGGCCTCATATCAAAAGGACTTACCCCATGATCGAATGCACCTACTTGCGCATTTGCTAACTGCATATACCTCATCAAGGTGGTTTTATGCAAAAGATCTTGTATATCAATCTTACCGCCTTTAAACTCCTTTAACCCTAACGTTAATACCTCTGCCATGGTTTCTTTGAAGCGCTTCAGCGGCATTTCATAAGAATCTCTCAATACAATCCTTGATGCATTTCTTAATTGAATAGCTTGTATTGACGTTTGTACATGATGAGGGAGCAATATTTCTACTGCCCCACTTGGGAAGGCCCCAGCTAATAAATTACCCGCCTCTACTACACTGATCAATGCTCGCCTTACTCTTTCATATTCTTTCTTTAATGGCGGTAATAAATCATTAAAGAAAATATCCACCGCGTCCTGTTCTTCCTTTAAGCGCTGGATAAACTGAACAAAATATCTTTCTTTGTTATCGATCAACTTCTTTTGATAAACAACATCTGTCGATTTCTTTAGAATACTGGAATCATCAGCAGCCACTGCTGCTATGAATAACATCACCTTAACTAGTTCCTTTTGTCCTAACGCCTCCCTCCAAGCTTCTACCGCTTCCCTTAAAAGCCGCAACAATGCTTCAACTGGGGCACTCATCGCCTTGTCACTTAGTCTCGCCTGAGATGCGTAAACCAAATTACCTTGCCCATCCAAATAAACTTCGATCTTTCCAGTTTGCTCATCGCGGATGCGTAACGGAACGCCCTCTTGGTT
>CAYNTZ010000020.1:0-19342 GCA_964400365.1 uncultured Planctomycetales bacterium
AGGCTAACATGCTTATCTCGTCGCCTTTTAGTTCATTTAAACGCGTAAGTAACACATTAAGCACTGCAAACTCTTTATCTATAAAGCCTAGGGCCATCCAATCTTTAACCGTATCCATAAAGACAGCTTTCGCTCTCTTATGTGAAAGTAAGCCTCCATTGATGTTTAGCTTTAAAAATTTAATATAATTCCCAGCCACGCTTAAGAACATGGGGCTTGCCTTCTGGGTATCCGTCAAATAATCGATTAGCTGAGGCATAATCCCATCTAAAAACCCAGGCTGGGCCTGTACTGCCTTAGGAGCAATGTGCGGTTGGATAAAAATCCTAATAAGCGCCGCTGAAAGCGCGTCATCTTGAGGGTGCGTCATCAAATATGCTAGCCCTGCCTCCCAAAGCATATTCTCTATTGGATTAGGCTCATTTTTATATCCTTCCTTGTTATCAAATTTCCCAGCGAGGGCATCTTCAAAGATCAGGATTAAATCTTCCTTGGCTTTTTCTGATAATTCATTGGTCATCACCATCTTTAAATGATCTTGATAAAAACCTGCCTGCTCTGCTAAATCAAAAAAGGCCTCTTCTACATTCTGCTCTAGGAAATCCCTAAGGAATTTAATGACCATTTCCTGAAAAAGATGCGGACGCCATAAGACAGGCCATTGGGGCAATTGATTTAAAGCCAAGCAAAGGTTCGAGCTTGACATCTTTCCTTGTTCCCAAGAACGGGCTAAATTTGTCAATGCATCCCAATTAAAGGGAAGGGAAACTAAGTGATCAATCTTTTCCCTAATCTCCAGCGGCTCATCTTGATGTGCAAAGGGCTTGCCTTCCGTATGCCTGATGCCATCAGCTATCTCATGTTTTAACAACAGAGCAAAATATTTTTCTGTTTCAAATTGCGCGTAAATAGCCAAGTCCCGCAAATTAAAATAAATGATATAATCACGTTTGTCCCCCATCCCAAAGGCCACCACCTTATTAGCTTGTCCATCCTGTTCCAAATGATGGGGCCAAATCTCATCAACCGCTGCCACACTCATAAAGGCAGGTAATCGGACTAATTGAAGCACCCTGGACAGGAAGGCTGAAGCAGCAATTAAATCTTCCCTGCGCGCTTCCTGAGCATTCTTACCCGCGATAAAATGTACTTGGGCCAAACGGTATTTCTGGGCAATCATCTTTTTTGTTTGAGCAATCAATTTCTCTGCCACAGCGGCATTGAAATTCCCATCAATCCACGCCGGATGCTTGCGGGCACCAGGTGGGGGCGTTTCATGGGAGGCTAGGAAGGCCTTAATCTTCTCTTGCACGTCGGGTAGGACTTCCATTTGCCGGTAGCGGCCTTGGGTCATTTCGCGTAAGGCAGCGCGGCCTGGCTCACCTAAATCCCACAACCCGGCCATCAAGGCTTCAGCGCGCTTTTCATACTGGGTACGAGGTAGATGTGTATCCAAACCAAAAAGTGGTTGGCCAGGAGAATTGTATAACTCCACCTCCCCTTCAATAAGCCCTCTTAAAGAAGCAGGGAGTCTGGAGAATTCTAATGAAGCGGCTAAAGCTATGGGCTTATAGATATGACGTACCGCATGCATATAAAGGACCCTTACTGTCACCCTCTCCAGCGCCGCCATGCGTTCATGGATATTCTTATATTCTTTCTGGCTCAAATATTCCCTCACCTCAGAAACAAAATCTTCTGTTGAAATATTGCCATGACGACTCTTTACAGCCACTAACAATTGATTAAAGACTTTGAATTCACTGTTCAAAAACCCTAACGATAACCATTTCTCAAGGCTGAATTCATTGCCTGTTAGCGATCTTGTACCGAAAACATAATACAAATGTTCCGCATAATGCCCCAAGACAGGGACAAACCATACCCCACCTTTTTTAGGATGATAGGCAAGGCGTAATTCCTCGGATATGCCGATTAATCTCTTCAAATTGACCCTTCCATTACCGTCTAATTCTAATTCTTTATGGATGAGGTCAATAACACGCTGAGCAAACTCGTCCTTAACTTCACTGCGTAAGGCATACCATAACCCCGCCCTCAACAATCCCTCCCGTAATCTCCGCCTATCCCGAGCGTTGTTCTGCAAGGATTCCCACGCTTGATAACTTTCTGGACTATCTATACCAGCAAGCGCCCCTTCTTCATGCATATTGACAATAACAACCTTGCTATCAAATTTCCCTTGGATTAAATCATCATAAATCAATATCAAACGCCTCTTCACCTCTGCTGGCATCTCATTTTGCACCAAGGCTTTAAGATGCTGGATATACATATTAACCTGAGGCCTGTTAGCGGATGGTTGGATTCCCCCACGGACAATCTCATCTATCATCTGATTAATAGGCAAGGGGCTTTCCCTATCAAAGTGCTTTAAAAACGCTTCAAATGCATCAAGAAATTTCCCTTGTAGAATTTCTCCCTTCCAGACTGCAGGGATAGGAGCAATACTGGCTAATTGCACATTAATAGACCGCCCCAGTTCGCCTCGCACCTTTACACATGACATTAATTCCTTAGCGTTAAACAATAACTTAAGCATATTATCAATCGCTGTTTCTACAGCGGGGGATTCATCACGATGGGCCCAAGCATCACCGGCTAAGAAACGTAAGCCATCGTTAATTTCATGCTGGATGAGTAATTTGAATGCCGTTGTTACAAGCATCCTGTTTTGGGCAAGCACCCATAGATCATTAAAATTAAAATAAATGACATAATCATTTCCCTCTTTAACCCCTAAGGCCACCACCAATCCCCGGTACCTCTCACCTGCCAAACCTGTTTCATTTTCTTCTAAATTAAGCGCGGCGATTGACATCTGCGCTGGTAAATCAACACCTTCCAATGCCTGGTCAACAAAAGCTTTTACTTCAGCAAAACCTTCTGTCTTCTTTAGTGGTGCAGTAAATAATTTCCCTGCCAAATGAACACGGCTTGTTTGACTCCTGCTGATCCTATCTTTTGCTTTATTTTTCAAGTGCTCTACTTGATTAGGTCTGACCGTCTTGGTAATCCACGCCGTATGCGGACGGGCACCTAGATGGATGAGGGCTTCTTCAATGACTTGGGCAAAAGCTGGATCACAGGCATGCTTTAGCAAAAGCGGCAGGCCGAATAAATCTGCGCCGTCGGTTAAGATCACTTTTTGATCCCATAACGCCTTAGCCCAGGCTGGCAGGGCTTCAATGTCAAAGCCGGCTTTAATCCAAGCCCAAGGGTCTTCCTTGCCGGCTTTTAAGAGATCCAACGTAAATATTACTCTTTCAAGAGTTCCTTCGCATTTCTCAGGAGTATTAAGGCCTTGGGATTTGCAGTGTTCCCATAATTTTAATAAGGCATCTATCAACGCCCCATAGCGCTCTGCTTGAGCTGGGGTGTGCTCCCACATCCTTTTTAATAAGCTTAAGGTGCTTGGGTCTATTTCATCCTTCTTCCTTAGCTCAATGTGTACCGTGCCCCCTACTTCTGTCATCTTGCTTACCCCCACGGCAAAAAGTTTTTCTGCCAAGGGGCCTTGCGCTAAACATCGACGTAAGATATCAAAGAAATGCTCATCGTAACGCGTGAAGTATTCTTCATTATTATCAATGGGCCCTAAGAAATCCCTGACAAAACCATCAAAGGCATCTGGCAATTGCGCATGCGCACGCTCAAATTGATTCGCGATATGCCACGTGATTTGGTTAGTATGTTGGATTGAAAGCCATTTGTTACGCCCTATGATATTGCCGGCAAAACCAAAGAAATAACCCGCATAGCTTTGTAATGGTAGGCGGTAATCTCTTAATCCTTGTTCTATTAAATCAATAATCGATTTGTATACGGACGGGTCAAAGGCATGTTCCTGAGCGGCTAATAATAGCTGGCGAGGGTCTTGTGATGAAGGGCTCAAGGGGTCAGCACTCTTAAAAGATGTTAATTGGTAATGAAGTGCACGTTCCTGGATTTCCTTATAGCGCGCCGCGGGGACAAAGGCTGGTGAATCATAAATCTCATTCCAATCCGCCTGGCTCCAATCCATACCATCACCATCCATCTTTAAATAAAACAAGGCCATAAAGGCCAGGGCATCCTTGCGGTATTGTTCCACCATATTATCCGGATAGGCATTGCCGTTAAGTCCTAGATGGGCAATGAATTTAAGCAGGGAATCAAATTCCTCTTCTAAACCAAGGTCCACTATCTTTTGCCACACCTTCTCGCTGATATAGATTACATAGAATTCGCCGTGATCATGGCCATAGGCAAAATTGACTTTGTCTTGCCTGAAGAATACCTCTGATGCTGTTATCGATATCCGATCTTGCACCATCACAACGCGGACATTGGGCGGAAGCTGGCCCTTCATTTTCTTATCCAAGAGTTTTACCTGCCCTTCCCTGATGGCGCCTTGGATATGTTTTCTGATGATTTCATCTTGGGTAGGCGGGGTATTAAAATGAGGATTATCTGGAAAACTTGCAAGGCGGGAATCGTGATGATGCTCAAGGTCTGCATCTAATTTACTAAAAAATTTAATTCTTTGCCGGTGTTCATAAAACCAAATCAATGCCCCGGCAAGCAAAACAAAGCCCACAAACCAACGGTTGTGGATAATATCTGCAGAGGCCAAGGATAGTCCCAACGCCGGCAAGGCGAAAGCGTTTACTGCTCCTTGCGATGTTGCGTTGATGTCAGAACTTGCGGGGGCTTGTGTCGATGCTGGGGCTATTGCTTGTTTTGCCGCTGCAACAGCCTCAGGGGTGGCACGCTCAACACGGCCTTGGGCGATGTCTTCTAGGGCGCGATAGCCGTCGGGACCTAGTTTCAACAAAACCTGAACCAAAGCTGCTGTCCGATCTGGCGTGTTTTGTGTGCCGGCGAATACGACGGGGAAACCAAAGAGCGGATATCTCACAGGATCCATGATCTTGACACCGCTATCCTTAAGCGCTCTTAAAATAGGGTTTTCATCTGCTTCAATAAAAAACTCTCCTGACTCCAACCGTTTGCCCATCGCTAACATTAATTTAATTTTAAAATACTGCTGTTCCATGACGGGCATTAGGTATTTCTCTTCCTTTACCCCAGCCTTTAAAT
Organism: uncultured Planctomycetales bacterium; assembly: GCA_964400365.1. Lineage (GTDB taxonomy): Bacteria > Omnitrophota > Gorgyraeia > Zapsychrales > Fredricksoniimonadaceae > CAYNTZ01. The sequence continues at coordinate 5,104 of CAYNTZ010000020.1, forward strand.
AGGTGGCCAGCGCTTCGTAGTCCATCCATATATCGTGCTCTAAGAGCATGTCCCTCATTCTTCTTAACTCCCTAAAGAATTCTGGATAGCGATACCAATAGAGGAGCATCTTAATTAAATTACATCTGTCTAATATGCCCATCTTAGCTTCATTAAATAAATCTAACACATCTTCCACCAGCCAAGACGCGTGGGGGTTTGACATCTCATGGCTACCAGCAAACGACCCTAAAAAATCCTTAAAATAATCCATGGCTGTACTAATGCCGATATTCTGTTCATTGATTTCAGCACGCACCCCCTTAACAAATAACCCAATCAAACGCTGTGTGCCTTCGAGCCCTAAACCGCTATTATTCCTGACAAGACAACCCCAAAATAATGCGTTGGCATTTAGCAGACGCTGTTCCATGAACTCAAAGAATAGCGGATACAAACACTCAGCAACCTTGTTCACCTTCCACATTTCAATCAAAACAACGGCTGTTTCAAAACGAGGATTTCTTAATAAGATGCCTTGAACAGCTTCATAGCGGCCAATCTTTGGAAAATCAGAGTTGCGCATGGCATCGTCAAAATAATAAAACCTCAAATTATATTCCTTTAATTCCATCAAGAAACGCGCGGCCATGACAAATATCTTGACGGTTTCTATCAGCTTGGCCAGAGTTTCTTCCGTAAGTCCTGAAGGCTGGCCTAATTTAACAGCGGCCTGATGCACCATCAAGCGTATCAAGGAGCGCAAATCATCGTCGGCATTTAATTGCATAAATGCCTCAACGCTGGTTTTATCAACATAAAGCGTATTTTGATTGTCATTGCGCGCCAAGAAGGCCATCAAGGATACCCGGCCAACAAGATCCATCCCGCTAGTTGATTTAATTAAACCCCATACATTTTCCTCGGTGACCAATGCCACCCTAAAATCCTTAGGCAATTCCACGCCCTGAAGAACGCTTTTTAAATAATCAAGCAATACATCCGCAGCTGCATAGGATTGATCGCAATACCTAATTATTTGTTTTTCTTTAACATCAGCGACGTTCACGCTCACAAAACGCGTCAGTGCCTCTACCTCACGTTGATTGACCTTATCAAAACTACGCGTCTCGAAGAAAGTTTCGTAGGTCTCCTGCTTAATGGATATTGCGCCTAAGGCCTGTAGTTTGATGGTTGCTTCATAATGCCGATTTAAGAACTCCGTGATTTGAACAATAACCTCAGGCAAGACTGTCATGCCACGATAACTACCTTGGGTCATTTCTTCTAATGCTTTCTTGCCGTCTTCTCCTAAAGCGAATAAGGCCTCGATTAAAGCCTGTACTCTTTTTGGAGGGTATTGTGTCCTGGGCAGATGCGCATCCAAGCCATACAAGGGATTGTCTTGGCCCATGGCTAAATACACCTTATCGTCCATCAAGGCTTTTAAATAAGGCGGCATACTTGTTTCATAAATATCTGACTGACCTTCACCCCAAGGAAAACCAAAATGATGGCCAATGCGTATCATAAAATCTATTTGCGCGGCAAGCTGTTCTAAAGCATTCATCCGCTGGTGCGCATTATGAAAACCTTTGTCTGTTAAATAATCCATCAACCCACGCGCTAATACCCATGGTTTCATTCCTACACGCCTGTCAACCTTAAGAAGGCGGGTGATCAGCCCATTAAGCACATCAAATTCATTGTTGATAAAACCTTGTTGAATCCATTTAGTAATGGCTGCAGATAATTCAGAACTGAAAGATCGCTGTGGTTCGCTAATCGATATTAAAAACTGCACATAATGCCCTGCATCTTTTAATAACAACGGGCTTACTAATTGGAGGTCAAGATCTGCCTTAATAATATCCGGCATCCATATCGTCAAAAGGACTGGGCGGACATCGATAGGTTTAGAGGAAAGATGTGGTTGCATAAAGCGCATCATGGCTTCTGATAAGGCATCATCCCTTGGATGCGTGATCAAATACTGCAAGCCTGCCTTTAATAAAATATCCTCGATAGAAACGGAGAAAACATCCCTATAGTATGGCTTATGTGTAAATTGCCCAGCCAAGGCATCATCAAAGATCTTCGCTAAGTCATCCTTGGCCTTTGTTGATAAGTCATTAGCCGCTATTAATTCTAAGTGCTTATAATAAGAACTAAGTTGTTCGTCTATTTCATGGCTCTTCTCGGGCTTTTTATTATCAAGGAAGATCCTAAAGGCTTTAATGAGGGTTTCATGGAAATAATCCGGGCGCCACATTAGAGGAGTAAATTCTTGGCCCCCTGAAGCTGAACAAAAACTTAAGCTGAATTCCTCTCCTCTATTAAAGCCGCGCATGATTTTTTCCCATCGGTCTAACTCGTCAGGCAGTGAGAATACCAATTCGTGAATCTTTTTTGTGATGTCTACTGGCTCATCCTGGTGCGGGAAGCGATTACCGGCAATCTTATTCTTTCCATCCTTAATCTCATGCTGCAATAATAGGGCAAAATAATCCGCAGCCTTAAACCGCGCGTAAAGCAACAGGGCTTTGGTATTAAAATAAATTGTGTATTCACGCGCATCTCCCCTGCCGTAAGCGACAAGCCTGTTGCCATCCTCATCTTTCATTAAATAATATGAGGCTTCAGATATCCCCGCAATACGCATCCCATCAGGCAGGTCAACAACCGTTAAAGCTTCGTCTAAAAAGCCCTGCACAATGTTCATTTCTGCGTCATATTGGGCAGTGGCGGCATATTCATCCCTCCTGCTGCGTTTAAAATCTTTGTCGGCGATAAAATCTATTAAGCCCGCCTCATGCTTGCCCTTAATCAGCGCCTTTGCGGCTTCGATTAAATAGTAGATCCGGTAGCTATCCAAATCCCCTTCAATCCACGCCGGGTGTTTGCGTAGGCCCAACGCTTTAGCAGAGGCTTCAACAGCATCGGGCGTAGCGTAACTCACGCGACCTTGAGCGATATTTTCTAAGGTTTGACGGCCGTTGGAACCCAGTCTTAACAACGCTTGCACCAGGGCGGCTATCCGATCCGGCGCGTTTTGCGAGCCTGCTAATACGACGGGAAAGCCAAAGAGCGGCTCTTTATCAGGATCTGCAATTTGCGTCTTACTTCTTACTAACGCCGTAATAATTGGGTCATTGGCTACCTGCTGATCAAACCGCCCAGCATCAAGCTCCTTGCCCATGGCATGAAATAATCGTGCGCGGGCATAAATCTCCTCCATAGCAACACCGATATACCTATCATCCGGCACATTGTCCGCCACATAACGGTCAAGTTGTTCCAGGAATCCAACGACCTTCTTTTTATCTTGTTTAGCAAAAACCACCTTGCTTAGTTTGTAAAGCATTTCAAAATACAGCGGATAGGAATACCATCTCAGGAAATACCCGTCTACTTTTTGGATTATTCCTTCCTTATCTGCGGGGAACAAGCCAATCAGGTAATCCCGCGATACCCCAAAGGCATTGGCTATTGAACTTACCTCCCGTGCGCCGGGAACAGCCCAATTTATCTCATCAAAGAACAAGCGCAGGTACACATATTTAAGATTCTGCAACATACTGATCCGCTCTTTTATCCCTGAATCAAAGGCAAATTTCTGAAAACGCTTAACCTCCTCATCGACATCTCGAATAAGCGTGTTAATCTGCCCCATCATCAGCTGGACAATCTCATTAACTTGGTCAGGGGTAAGCCAATTATTCTTCTGGATAAACCTTCCCGCAAAGCTAAAGAAATGCCCCATCACCTCTGGTTCCATTAAGAACCTGTTCTCAAGGCTTAACAATTCGACAATAAGCGGATAGATGGAAGGATCCAGGCTATTTGTTTGGGCAGCCAGTGCCACCTGGGCAGGATTCTGCGGTAAGAAATCTTTATCTGTTGCCTTTATCGTTTCAATTTGCAAAAGTACTATACGTTTTTGTATCTCAGGAAAACAAGCCACATAATGGAAATGGCTATTATTATAAACCCTGTTCCAAATATAGTTTTTATCCTTGATATTCTTAATGCCATCAAACTCATGGACACGTAAAAATAACATTAATATGAAGGCATAGGCATGCCCCTCAACAGCGCTATCATTCCCCTTGCTGGCTAAAAACTTAAACAAGCCCTCTTGTTGTTTAAGCGCCTGTGGATCCTGCATATGTGAAAATGCTTCGGACCACAAGTAAATAGCATATTCCCCTTCCTGCTCTTTTCCATACGCAAGGGCAAGGTCTCCGTCATAAACTGATCGTAATGTTTGATTCAGGCGGGGCATATTGCCTTCAACGCGATAAAAATGGATCTTAGGAGGTAATCCAATCCCTGTATTTAAGTCACTGATGCGCCCTTCCTCCGCTGCCTTACGCACAGATTTTCTAACCTCTGCTATCATCCTGCTATCAATATGATTGGTGGGCTTAATTACGGCTTGCTTGAATGAGGGGAAAATTAAAGCAAATTCTTCCTGGCTGGTGATTGCTGACTCGCGTAATTTCTTCCTATAAGACCAGAAATAAATAAATCCCGCGCCAATGCTTAATGCGGTCACCACCGTAAAAGCAATAACCCCTCCCCCAATAACAGCTAAGGACAACGCTAAAGCCGGCAGGGCGATGGCGTTGAGTTGACCTGCCACAGCTAAAGATGCTGTTGCTTGTTTTACTGCTGAAACAGCCTCGGGGGTGGCGTAGCTCACGCGGCCTTGGGCGATATCTTGCAACGCTTGACGGCCATCGGGGCCTAATTTTAATAAAGCATTGATTAGGGCTTGGATGCGGTCAGGTGCATATTCTGTACTGACGGCTAATACAACGGGGAGACCAAACAAGGGCTCCTTGGGATACATGATTTTTACGCCGCTGGATTCAAGGGCTATAAGGGTTGGGCTTAATGTCATGTGCATATGAAATGACACGGGAAGTAAAGCCTCTCCCATTGCTTTTAACAATTGTAATTTAATCCAGGCGGCTTCCATCACTGGCACCAGATGCTTGTCTTCCTTAACCCTCGACTGAAGATATAACTCTAACCCTAGATAGATGGGGCCGTTTAATAAGGTCACCATATAGCGCAGGTATTTGAAGAATTCTGGATATTGATAATAACGTTCAAAGAATCTATCCATCCGCTCCTTATCATCATTAGCTACTGCTTCGTTGTATAAGAAACTCAAATCCCTTGATAACCAAATGGCATGCGGATTGGGCGTATTAGGCTGGCTGTTAAAAACTCTTAAGAATTCTCTTGTCAAATTATGCCTATGGTGTGATTGAAAACCTTTCAGAAATGTAACAGCTAACTGAATTAAGCGTTGCGTATTCTCAGCGCCTAGCTCTTTATTATTCATGATGAGATAGGCAAAGGTTTCTGCATCTTTATCAGTTGGCTTTCTCCCCTCATAATAAGCAAAGAGCAGAGGATATAAATGCACTGGCACAGACCACTGCTTCCAAATTTCTTGCAAAAGAAGATGGGTTTCATCACCTTTCTTGCCTAATAAAGCTTCCTGGACGAAGTCAAGGCGTAGCATTTCAAGAAAATCAGGATTCTTTAAAATTTCCTTAATATACTGAGAACGAAATGAATTAAATCTTACATACAATAAGAAGGCTGTCTTTATTAATAAATCTCGTGAGGATTTATCTAAAACATCCATTGCCCGCTGACTAAAGGCTTCAATCTGTCCTGCTTTAACTCTGGTAAAATAACTTTTCAGCAGATTAACTAGATTGCGCAATTCTTCTTCTGCCTTTAACTCCTTGAACACCTCTACTGTTGCTTCATTTAAATAAAAACAATAGTTATCCTTATCTTTTCCTATGACGATCGGTGCGGCATGTGAATCTGCAGCCATAAATGGAAAGATTAAACCCCTATACCAAAACCACTTTTGTTTTTCAATAACGAACGCCACCTTGAAACCAGCAGGCAAGCTGACACCTTGCAGTGCCTTGCATAAATAATCATAAGAAGCGTTTTCCCTGCTGTTCGACTGACCAACAAAGATCACCCCGCCTTGATTGAACGCATCTCTAATTCTTTCCCTAGTCCTTACCAATGAAGTAGTTACACTCCAATCATACCCATCGTCTCCCATTCCAAAAGAAACTTGATAAGAATCCGGATCTACAGTGATGACATTCAACCAATCAAGGTTAGGTGCGTTTGATTTCTTTTCTGCTAAACCAACCACCCCCAACAACGGCCACAGGGCGGCTAAGGCTACTGCAATGCCCCACAAGGCTGAGGGTTCGCTTGTCGCCATCAGGGAAAGCAAGAAGGCTGGTAGGGCAAAGCTGTTGACTGCGTCGCTGCTGACTATCTCCTTACCTTTTTTGGTAAAGCCAAGCTTCTCACTGTAATCACCGGGTTTAAGGAGCTTGCCGGAGGCGCGTTGTTTTTCCATGCCTACCTTAATTAGGATCTTGGCCATTTGCTCGGCGGTGGCGGTGGATGGCAGATTGATAAAGGCAACTAGGTATTGGCCGGTTGAAGCGTCCTTGATGGCGATATCCGGCGCGTTAAGGCCAATAAAAACTACGTCGATATTTTGGGCACGGCATTGGAAGATCAACTCTTTTAAGCGGGAAGTGGCGCAATAATCACCTTCCAGTGCACCGGAGGTGTCTTGCCCATCAGTAAATACGGTCACCAACCGTGGGTGCTTGGGCCTTGAGCGGTAGATTTCTAGAAGCCCTTCGTAGAGCGCAAATAAATTAATACCACCACCCGTGCCTACATGGGGGATATTGATTATCCGCTTGGCAATCTCATCTTCACCTAGGCCTGTGGCGGTTGGCATCACGGTATTAAAATCATCGGTAATCGTGGCCGCCCACCAATTAACAGAGGGGTTCTTACGAATAATGTTATAGAACATGCCCGCGGCAAATTTCACCATGGTCATCACATCAGACATATTTCCGCTCATGGAACCACTGGTATCAACCACAATGCCTAGGTCTAAAGAGGGCTTGGAACGGCGGATAAACTTACGGATGAAAGGCTCGCTAGAACGCTCAAACCAGCGCTGGATATCCACCAAGTCCCCGCTGTCCTCAAAGACCCTGATCTCGCGCGCCTTGGCGGCAAAGAGCTTGATAAAAGCCTGGGCGGCGGCCGCCATCGTGGGGATAACATCAAGGAATCCGCGCAAATCAGAAACACTTTCATTAACAATCTCATGCTTTGCTTTTGCATCATCAAAGAACTCATCGAGCTTGTCGTCCTTGGGGCGCTCCTTAACCTTATCCTTACCTTCAGAATTCTTCACATCCATGCGGTGTTCTGGTTCAGTTGCCTCATCCATGCCTTGAGGCGCATCCTTAATCTTAACGCGCACCTTGCCGTCCACCCCACGCATCAATTCAGAGGCCGCATCCCCCTTACCCGCCTTGCCCTTGCCAGCTTGCGCCACATAATACCCGGCGGTGATGGTGGCTAAATACGCCTTATCGTCATATAACTTAAAAGAAAACTCACGCAATAAGGCTGGTTGCAGTCCTGTTAAGGCCCGATGGATTTCCATCATCTTATCCATCTCAAAGGCCTCGGCCTTTTCCTGGTCCTTATTTTCCCCAATAACAATATACTCAAGCCGGGTATCTTGGCCTAACATATAGCCGCGGTATAATTTGTATAGCCCGTTATAGATACCGCGCGCGGCCTGGGCGTAATAAGAATCAGGATCCTTTGTTCTTAATTCCTTTAAAAGCACTTCCTGCAAATACAATAAAGGTACCTGGGTAAACAAAAGTGGCGCTAATGATGATTCCACTTCAATATTGGGCAAGGAGCGCTTTTCCATCTGCTCCTTCATATGGCCCATCTCATGCCAGGCTACCCAATGAATGAATTCTTGGACTAATTCCTCTGCTCTTAATCTTGGTTCACCCGCTAAGGGCGTGCCCATCCTTGCCCCTGCCATTATTGCCTTGGCATAATCCACCAAGGCATATTCCCCGTCCATAAACCCGAGACGATTACTGCTCTCCAACCCCTTGCCTTCTATAATCAGGGCTTCATTAACCTTAATCCAATCCGGATGAATTTCTTTAACACGCATAAGAATGCGGTTAGGGATTACCTTGATAAATGGCCGCTTGTCACGCGCGGTGGGATAAAACAAGAACGATAGGGCATACCAATCATAACGGATTAATTCCTTGCGCCATTTCAATATCAAGACACGTAAATGCTTATCCGACGGGTCAAGGTAGGAATATTCCCGCTGTATCTTGCCCATCAAACGCGCTAAATTTTTGGCATCACCCTTTTGCTCAATGTCCTTATCAAACTCTTCCATGATATCCAAAATTGCTTGATGAAATTCGCTGGCATCACGGTTGGCCATGGCCCATAAATAATCCTGCAGGATATGATTAATAAAGAAGGCGACCTTCTTTCCAATCTCCTTGATGGAGTTATATTGTTTTAAATTAATGGTTAATTTCTTTTTGTCGTAAACAATGGGGTCATCGTCAATGACTTGCTGGGGAGTTGGGATATCAACAACTTCACGGGCAGGATCGGTGGGCAATAAATCAGCATCCAAATCAGCATCGGACAAATCCGCGTCCTCTTGGGGTGGACCATCAATGGTCATGGGGCTAATTGCCATGTCTTGATAGCCTTCTAATTGCTCCGTTGTCAAACCTTCCAAGGCCTGATCCCATAGACTTTCCCAAATCTTACGCTGACCTCCTAAGCCCCGCTCATGCAAGGCCGCCAAGATTTTCTCAACCACGGCTTGCGGGAAATCCATAGGGTTCTCGCCCCATACGCGGCCGGCAAAAGCGGATAAGGTTAAGTCTAACAAATCACGTCCGGTAAAATCTTCCGGCGGATTATTGGTTAAAATCACCACCACCTCACGGTCTAAGGCCACATGGAAAGATTCCCCGGCGTATTCCACATCAAATTCACTTTTTCCCTCAAACAGCGGGGCCAAGGCATAGAGCACCTCGGCACAGGCATTGGCCTCATCAAAAATCAAGACCTTGCGCGGAGCATCCCACTCGCCTTTGGGCAAATTGAAACGCTCACCGTTGACTGTGCCCACGCGCTTAAAGAATTCCTTCACCCCTAATTCAAAGGCGCCATTGGTTTTCTTTGAAATGCGCATCTCAATGCTTAATTGGCTCACCCTCATACCTTCATAGCCGTTAAGCATATAGCGCGGCAAGCCCATGAGCAGGGGCAGGTTTTGCGCCATGGCGGTTTTTGCCGCCGAGGTATCCCCCATCACCACAGCCACGCGAGGACGGCGCTCTGTGCCTGTCTTATCAGCAAGCAAGGAGCTATGCCACAAAATACTGGAGGCCGTGCGCGCGGTTTCTGCTTCATATTGGATAAAATGCGCTTGGGCAATCTCTTCAGGCGGTAAAGCATAAGCCAAATTGACTGCCCCACGCTCAATACCGGTGGGTATTTGCCCAATGGACTTAATCAAATGCAGGCGGAAAATAATATTTCCCTCTTCTACCAGCACGCTTAAACCTTCTGATAATTTGATCGGCTCCTCATTTAAATTTGATAAATCAATTTTATAAGAAGACCCTGGCGTCTTAATGTATAAGGCCTCGTCCTGACGCATATACTTGATGCCGTTATCCAGGTTATACACCTTTTCGTCATCCGGCATGGGTTGGGATATTTCTAAATTAAAACGATCAATAGCGCCTATCTTTTCCATCCACTCCTGGCCTTTCTTACCGGCAATCCACTGCGCCTGCTCGCGGAATACTTTTTCATGGCCCAAGATGCCCGTGATAAAGCGCGACCTGTCCGATACCCCGCCGGCACGCTGGCTCTCATCCATCGCCAAGACAAAAATCCTAAAGGCCGCTTCACTGATAATCTCCCAAGGCTCACGCGCCTTGATGCGGTTTTGATAATCCACCATCTTTAAGAAGGCCACCATCTCCGCCATTATGCCAATATAGGAAAGGTTAAAGCCATACTGGTAATAAAATTTCTTGCCATCGTCGTGAATCACAGCAAAATGCACAATATTACGGATCAGCGCTATTTCATTCAAACTTAGCGATGGGTATTTACGGCGTAAATCACGGGCAATGGCGGAGAGGGCCATTTCAGGCTCGGCTAAGATCAGGTTAAAACGGTTAAGCAAGGCTGGGGTGAATTTATACATATTAACCGCAGCAATGGATGCCACGATATAGGTGTTTAAAGGAAGTTCATAGATCTCATCCACGCCCTCTTCATTAGGCAGGCGGATCTGGCCGGTCAATAAGAAATCCTGCAGGAACATCAACTGCTTGCCCGGCACCGCATCCATGAGAGAAAGATGCAGGATCACCCGCTTTTCATTTTGTGCTGATCCCCTTTTAATTAAATGGCGCGCCAAAAAGCCGCGTACCACCTTAATGTCCTTGGCATCCTTAACTCCACGCACCCCATCGATGTCGAAAGCGTCACTGAATGAAGGCAGGCGTGTGGCGGTTAAATGCATGTCAGTCATCTGAGGATGACAGTCAATGGTATTCACTTGAGCACCTAATTCACGGCCCACCGCCTGCACAATGCTCTTCGCATCAGTGCCCGGGATTAAGGCCAGCATGCCATGGGACAATTTCCGTCTACCATCATCGAGCAAACGATTTTCCAAGATGGAAGCTTTCAACACCTGCTGGGAACGGTTAGTGGCGCTTAATTGCAGCCAGCGGGCACTTAACGCTTCCAACTCATGGAGCCAATGCGCGTTGATCAAGTTAATAGCATCATTAATATTCTTCCCTTGCCTAAACATGGCCAGGTAATGAACCAAAAGTCCGTTAAATAAATCCAAAGGCGCAATGCTCCCATGCCCGTTGGCAGCCAAGCGTAAGGAGCGCATCAAGCCGATTAATTGGCGGGGAGAAATTAATTCAAACTGGGCTTTATCGTCGGGGTTCTTATAAATTTCTGCCTGTAAGGATTTCAACTGCCCATGCAAGGCAATGAGCTGTCGCTTTTGGCTGGTGCTTAGGATATCCTTACGCGCGCCTAGGACATGGTCAATGACCATAAGAAAATCATCCACCGACCAATTACCACTTACCCATAATTTGGCAGCGGGCCAATCCATGGTGGCTGGCAAATCAAGACGGTCACGCGCTTCATCCAAAGGATTATTGGTGACAATCATAAAGCTTTGCGGGTGACGTTTTAATGACAAGACCTTTTCATCAATGCCAGGGAAAACGGTGCGTAGATTAAGCTCCTTAATATCACGGGCAATAAAACTTAACCATGCTAACACCTCACGGGCATTAGCACCGGTGGCCCCCTCATCCGTAATAAAAATGCCCCCTTGAGTAAACCAGGTGAGGAAATCCTTACCGAAGCGGCCCTGCGCGTCAGGATAGGCGGTTAATTCGAAAGCCCCTGCCTGGCTGCGCCGCAAGGTGCCGATAAAATCAGCTAAGCTTACTTCATCATACATGGACAATTTGAAAACCCGCTCGCCCAAGCGCTTGCTCAAATCTTCCCCCATATCGGTCTTCCCCACACCCGGCGCACCTTCGGGGTTGGCGACCCGTCCTTGAGCAAAGGCAGTTAACATCATGCGCTCGGTTAATATCAAACCCGGGATAGGTGCCAATGCCCTTGCTGTGATCGCTTGGGCTGAAAATAAATCCTTAAATCGTGTCAGGGCGCGCTGGCCAGCGATGTTTAAGTAAACCTTACCATTGATGAGTTCATAAAAAATAACTTCCGGCTTAAGCGGCCATTTAGCGGCTTCTTCAAAGGGCTTACGCAGGGCATCTTCCAGACCTGCGGCTAAAACAATTAACCCTTCTTGCTGGACTAAAGTTTTTAATTTGGCTATCGTAAGACCATCCACCAACAAAGCCTGACGGGCTAATTGCGCCATGAAGGCTTCTAAGTCGTGGATGCTCAGGCGATTACGCACTGCCAAGGTCTTGCCCACCATCTGCTCATAGGCCTGATTGACATCAAGGATGTATTGGGATAAATCTTTCTTGATAGGTTCAAAGGCAAGCAGTTCTCTTTTCTTTAATTGCGCGGTGAGCCATGCCTCCAGCCAATCCTTGCTGAAACTTTCTGTAAAGTTAATATTCACCGGCCGTGAAATCTCCGCCGGGCTCATGGGCATTTCATCGGTGGGATAGGCATGGAAAATAAAATTAAGATTAGGAGGAAGGTGACGGTAGAACCATAGGGCAAGGCTGGTGGCATCCTTCTTAGTTACCCTCTTGGGATTAAACCCAGCTCTTAAAAATAACTCCTCTGCCTGCAGGGGCGGCAGGTCAGCTACCTTCTGCCATAGCCCCTCCACAATAGCATCACTAATCACATCAGCGCCGATTTCAAGAAAGCCCTTTTGCAAAAGCCTATTAAACAACACCGCGGTGCGTTCATTTAAATGCTCATAATGGTCCATGACCACCACATGACGGTAATCCGGGTCAAGCCAGGCCTTTTCCATCATGTCAGGCAAGATGCCTAATTCAAAAGCCATTCCCGTTGCTGTCTTTGGAGACGGCATCACCCGGCCTAACAAGCCGGAAGCGTCATGGAAAAAGGACAACGGCACATAATGGCGCTTGACCTGTTTGCCTGCCATCCACGCGTCTAATTCTTCCAGCGCGTATTTCAAACGGCTAGAAAATAGCAATAAATGGCGATGCGGGAAAAATTCAAGCATCCGCTGCATCACGGCGCGCGGGGAAGTTAAGGCGATTTTAAAATTACCCTTTTTCTCTAATATAAACAAGGCCTTTTGCTGGTCCTCATGCTCAGCCCAGTTTAAAACATAATTTTCTTCCACAGCCATGTCAAAAGCTTTAGATGCGGTCACCTGATTATTGGTATAAAGGATAAAGGCTTCGATGGCGCGGATTAATTCACGCAAGGTCAAAACCTGGGTGCGGCCTTTAAAATCACCTTGCAAGAGGGTTTCACTTAAGAGCAAATGCACCTTGGCAAAATGGTCAGCAAATTTAAGTCTAAGGTCATCTTCGTCAATAAATCGGGTAAAGAAGGCGCGGGTCAGGTCAGTAAATTCTTCCTCCACTTGGGCGCGGTATTCCTTGTTATCCGTGATTAAGTCATAGCCCATCCAAAAGCCGGTGGTATTAGCCTGCACCATTTCCGGCACCTTGGCACGGGCATTATAGGTGTCGGGGTTTTGGTCAGCGATAAACAAAACCTTGCGACCAATCACGACGCTGTCAAAAATCCTAGGCCAAGCATCTTTTTCCCTGGATGGGTATTCTGAGAGGGATTTCATCTGTTGCCCTAAAATCATCGAGGCATACCAATGGTAAAGTGCTGGATTGGTGTTGAGCTCGCTGTTACCGATGATGGCTTCGTCCTGGGTGACGGTTTGCAAGAATTCAGTATCTTCGAATAATTTCATACCCCCGTCTTGGCCGATGATCAGTTTACCGCGGTGATTGCCTAAATCCATATCTTGATACACCGTATAGGTGGCACGCGGGAAACCCAAGACCTGCGCCATCACATCCGTCAATTCTGTCTTGCCTTCACCGGAGGGGCCTTCCAGGCGGATAAAACGCCCCGCATCATACATGATGGCGCGCACCATCTGCGCCATGATCATGGCATCCCTGGGGCGAAGGATAAACTTATAAAAACCACGCAATAAATGCGCAAAATCTTCGCCGGCATTTTCCCTGGCATAATTTAAGAAGGAGTTATCCCCATTCTTTAATTTAATGGAAACCCCGTCAAAGCTAAGTTCTCCTTTACGGGCATTAAATTCAATCCTTGTTGCTTCAAAATTATTCTGCCAACCATGCTCAGCGACTGCTTCAAATATCCCGCGTAAAGCCTTGCGGTCATCTTCATAGCGCGGCATCAAGATTAAATATTTAGCCGCTTCCTCTACCATGGCATCAGATTCCTTAGCCCCATCCTTGATACGGCCACGGATGCGCAGGGCAATGGCAAAAATATCCTGAATGGTAGGCAATACCGTGTTGATATCTTTAAAGACTGTTTTAATTTGATACTCATTGATGGCGGTGTATAACGCGCTTAAAAAATCAACCACCTTGGCCGACATCCCAAAACTTTTACCTAAGGCCTTCTTTAAATCATCAACACCCATCTTATCTACTTGCTGGCGCAAGGGACGGTCATAAAAAGCCTTATCCTTAATCTCCACATCCTTTGTCGAGGTGAGGATGAAATACACGTTGGACGGGAAATTAATGCTGCGGCCAAGCTCAGGAATTTCCAGCTTCTTCTCCCACAGGAT
>CAYNTZ010000021.1:0-19155 GCA_964400365.1 uncultured Planctomycetales bacterium
TTTTTGATTGTTAAACCATTTTACTTTACCTTTTGCCATTTCTTGATTCCTCCTTCAGGTACGTACTGCTTGCTTTTTTACTATTAAAGAAAGTAAGCCTTACTTTCTTTTGGTTGATAAATATTACTTATTGCCCATACGCTTGGCTATCAGCTGTTGGATTTTCCACTTCAACAGGCTTGTTTAAGTAAGCTGCAAGAGCTTTCCAGGTCTTAGCGCCAACCTTACCGTCAGCTTTTAAGCCGTTTTGGGCTTGGAAAGCTTCAATAGCACGTTTAGTTTTTGGCCCAATGCTGCCATCAATCTTACCGCTATAAAAACCAGCATTCTTTAACGCTTGCTGAATTTCTTTAGGGGTTCCCTTAGCATTACTGATTGATACAGCTTGAACGCCAGTCAATGCTTCTGTAGCGGCATTTTCAATGATAGGGGCATTATCAACAATTACAGGGACACTGCTGGCTGCCGTTTCGCCCATGCTTGCATCGCCAACTGCAATAAGACTTTCTTCAGTGGCAACACCATTAAGACCGTCCATGGCAACTTCCTCATTCTTTTTCTTATTGCACCCAATTAAAGAAATTGATAATACTGCCACGACTAAATACAATGCCACATTTTTCATATCTGCCCCTTAAATATTATTTGGTTTATAAAATCATTATCTTTATCTTACTGATGATTTACTGATTGTCAATTTTCTTTATCTTAAATTTATTCAACATAATCTAAATTTTTTGCATGGGTTTCATCTAGGCCTTTTAAGGCAATAAAGGCTACAATAACACAGAAGGCCGCAACAAGAAGAGCACCGTTGATAATACCAAGCTGGCCTTTAAAAAATTGGAAACTTAATGTCAACGGCACCACTGCCCCACGTACAAAATTAGGCACGGTCGTGGCAACTGTTGAACGGATATTGGTACCGAATTGTTCCGCTGCAATAGTGACAAAGATGGCCCAATAACCACTGGCAAACCCTAAAGCTAAACAGGTCATGTAAAAAACATTGAGATTAGGTTTTGGATTAAACAAATACACAAGCATAAAAACAGCATTTAATGCCATGAACACAGCTGTAATTTTCTTGCGGCTTTTAAATACCTGCGATAAACAACCACTGGCTAAATCACCTAACGCCAATCCAATATAGGCAAACATCACCGCCTTACCTGCTGTTGGTAAAACCGGCATATTTAAGGCCTTGCCAAATTCAGGTGAAAAAGTAATTAAGATGCCAACTACAAACCATAACGGAATGCCAATTAAGATGCACCGTAGGTATTTTAATATTGTGGCTGGCGTCTTAAACAACTGTAATAAATTGCCCCGCTTAACCGCAGATCCTTTTAGGGCGTCAAACATGCCTGATTCACTCGCCTTAATGCGCAAAAGTAAAAGTCCAATACCCATGACCCCACCGATAATATACGCTAAACGCCAATCAAAAAGATCACCCACCAAGGCCGCCACAATAGCCCCTAAAATACCTACCGTTGCCACAATCATGGTGCCGTAACCACGAGTTTCTTTTGGCATTACTTCAGCAACCAAGGTAATGCCTGCCCCTAACTCTCCTGCCAACCCAACGCCGGCAATAAAACGCAGGATGGCATAGGATTCGATATTTTGCACAAAGGCATTGGCAATATTCGCGGCTGAATAAAGGAAGATGGACCCTAATAATACGGAAAGCCGGCCGCGCTTATCACCTAGAATGCCCCAAATGATACCGCCTAACAACATCCCTCCCATTTGCATATTAAGAAGAAGGACGCCTTGGCCTAAAAGTTGGTCTTCAGGAACGCCTAAACTTTGCAGGCTTTTGACGCGCACAATACTAAAAAGAATTAAATCATAAATATCGACAAAATAGCCAAGCGCGGCTAAAAGGATTGAGGCATTAATTAGTTGTTTTTGGTTTAATGCGGGTTTGTTCATAACGTTAATTGCTTAAAATAATAACAGGATTCTCTTGAGCATCCAAGAATTTTAATAATTTACGTAAATTACGTTGGGAAACAGCGACACAACCGGCAGTTGGTTTGTAATAACTGCGCCAAATGTGTAGGAAGATGGCGGAACCATGGCCGGGCATGATAGGATTAGTGTTGTATTCGATCACAGCTCCCAGACTATAAAGATTATCTTTTCGGCGCATTTCTTCAAAAGATCGAGCGTTCGGCAACCCCTGGACCCATTGATTATACTGCGGTGAATCAACATCATCGACCCAGAAATCGTTAGTAGTCGCTTGGCGGTAATTTAGGCGGGTATCTATTTTATCAGCATAGCCAAAGGCAGTAGTGATTGAATAAACCCCTGATGGTGTATGACCATCCCCTTCCCGTTTTAGATTGTTACCAGCAATACCATTACGGCCTAGCGTAACAGGAATAGCATAAACTCTCTGCCATGTAGAAGATGTCCGCTGCCATACACTTAAAGACCCCCGTGATTTATACTTAAGCGATTGCTTAACCAAGAGCGCTTGATTATGTTCAGTGATGGCGTTGAGGATTTCAGGGGCTTGGGTGGTGGAACAACCGGTACAAAAAAGAACGATAAGCAACTGGATTTCTGCCTTCCACCTTCGCTGATGCTTCGGTGGACAAGTCGTGGGAATGACAAAAAAATTATTAAACATTTTGACATGCCCAGTTTTTGCCGCCCATGATCCTGGAAACCATCATGCTGGATGAATTATCCCCTACGGCATTGACCATGGTTGCTGGCGGATCAACTAGGGCGCCGATCATTGATATAATAGGCAGAGCTTCGATAGGAAAACCATACATGGTGACGATTAATAATTCACCTAAAAAACCACCGCCTGGAATACCACTCATCACTGTCCCACTTAAGAGGGCAATGCCAATAGCAATTGTAATCGTCCCTACCCCTGAAAAATCCATTTGAAATAAACCAAATAAAAGTGAAATTTTTAAGATAGCTGACAAACACGAACCTTCCATGTGAATGGTAGCACCAATTGGAATAATAACCTCCCTTATATCTTCAGGCACGCCGGCATTTTTAGCTGCTTGTAAGTTAACAGGGACGGTGGCTACTGAAGATCCTGTACCCCAAGCCGTTAACGCCACTGGAATAATATTTTGCCAGAACGCTTTAATCGCCAACCAACCACCAGCGATATAGGCATACAGGGAGAATGCAGTAAAAAAATAAAATAGCGCCACTGGATAATAAAGGCTAATCGCCCGCACATAGGTGCCAAATAATTGCGGCCCAAAAGACCCAACCAAATAAGCAAAATAAGCCCCTAAACCAATAGGCGCATAGAGCATGATAATGCTAATAACCTTACCCATCACCTCATTGCCTGCTTGCAGGAAATCAATAAAAACTTTAGCTTTTGTCCTAACCGAGGAAGCCGCAACACCAAGCAGGATAGCGAATACAATTAAGGCTAACATGTTTTTCTTTGACAGCAGATCACTAAAATCAGTAACTGTAAAAGCCTTAACGATCTGGTCCCCCACATTTAAATTCTCGTTATTGATATAGGCAGGTAAGGCAATATTAACACCCTGTGCCGGCGGGTAGATTTTTACAGCTACGACCATTAATAGGGAAGAAATAATGCCTGTAACAGTAAAAACCAACATCATCCAGCCCATAATCTTACCTAAACGCTTTAAATCAACCATGCCAGCAATGGCAGATGATAACGAAAAAAAGACCAAGGGCACAACCGCGGTAAACAACAAATTCAAGAATAAATCGCCAAAAGGTTTAAGCAATATTGCTTTTTCTTTTAACAAATAACCAGCTGAAGACCCAATAAGCATGGATCCAAGCAAGGTTAATGAGAAAGCATAGGCAGATAGGAAAGATTTTTTATTTTTCATCTTTATAAGCTCATTTGATAAGAATTTTGTTTTAACCATCGTTCGTCTTGTTTATAGTCAGGGATACGTAAGGCCACTTCATGCCAAAATCGGGCAGAATGATTAAGCTCTTTGCGGTGCATAAGCTCATGAATAATAACATAATCAATCACCCGCGGTGGCGCCATAATCAAACGCCAAGAAAAATTAAGCGCACCGCTCGCCCCACAAGAACCCCAGCGGGTTTTTGCATCATTAACCTTTAAGGATTGATAATTAATTTGATTAGCTTGGGCTAATTCCCTGGTGCGCGGACTAATATAATTAAGTGCTTCTTCTTGATACCAATTTAACATATGTTCCCGCGCATTATTTATTACCATGCCGGAGATTTTAAGCGTATTATCAAGCAGGACAGCCTTAGGCAGATCATCCACCACTTCAAGCGTATAAAGTTTGCCTAAAAATAAGAATTGCTCCCCTGCTATATATTGTTTTGGTCTTTTAATGGGTTTCGAGCGAAAATGCTCTTGTTTCTGAATAATCCACTGACGACGATCTTGGACAATCTTATTAATATAACTATGCGAGGTAAAATGCGGAGCACGGACAATTAATTTAGCTTCTTGAGTAATGACAAGTGCGATGCTGCGGCGACGGCTGTGGATGATTTGATCGATTTTAATATCGCTCATTGATTGAATATGTCATTTAGGCCAAAGACATACCATAGATTTGAAGAAATATGCACGCCTTGCGCCTGCTGATCTTCTAAAAATTTGCGGCCACTTTTAAGCGTTGTTAGACAGACGGTAATATCTTCAGCCTCTTCTAGTTCTTGAATGGGATTCTTGTTCTCCGGCGCACCTTCATCAATTTCAATATAAACCACATAGGCATTATCATTAATTAATGAGGCGCCGGTTTTAAGCGGCGGGCTAATGCGTTTAATCGTCCCCACGTAGCCGGTTTCTTCTTTTAATTCAACCAAGGCATGATTAGGATCACCATGCCCAAGGCCCGCAGGGAAACTCATGATGTAACCGTTAATCGCCGGACGATATTGCTTGATAAGCACATATTGCTTAGAAGGCATAAGCCGGGCCACAATCACCACACCCATGGTTGAACGTTTGCGATTAACGCTCTCCCAGGTTAGCTGCTTGCCGCCTTTATTCTCATAAATAGTTTCAGACACCGAGAGCCAGGAGCCTTCGTAGACTATTTTTTCATTGATCTTTTTCATTGATTATTTCTTTTTAGCCGTACGCAACAAGGCCTTTTCCATCCGGGACAAGGCTTCCGCTTCAGATTTACCTTCGGTTAAATGATTTTCGCAAATAGCCGCATAGCCGTTACGGTTTTCCATTTTAAAGACCACTACCTTTTTCTTTTCTGCCATTGCCCCCTCCTTATTAATCAGGCCTCTTCATGGTTAGCACTTCACCTAAACTTCCATACTCATTGCCGCCTAAACGCGTTAAAGGATCTACCTTGGCGGCATCAATAATCATGCGATCTTTATCTTGTTTAACAATATCATCAGAAAGCCAAATATGATTGATTTGACCTAAGATCAAGGCCTGTTTATCAGCCCCGATTTCATGGATGGCATATTTTTCACAAAAGAAAGCGATTTTAGGCCCTTTGAGTTTAGGCAGGGATTGGCCTTCAATATACTCCAGCGGAAGATTAATCTGCTCAAGCTCAGAAATGCCATGCGCCAAGGTAGCGGCGGAAAGGGCTACATTCTTAATATCATCTTTAGAGGGAATATGAACAACAAAATGCTTCCGATTCTCAATATTGACCCAGGTATCCTTTTGGGTATACTCATCCTTCCAACCAATAGACATCATAATGATCGGTGGATTTGAGGCAACGGCATTAAAAAAAGAAAATGGGGCTAAATTATGTGACCCATTACCATTATCAGAAATCACCCAAGCTATGGGCCGCGGGATAATGGTTTGGATCATTAAAAAATAATTCTCAAGCGCAGATTTTTGCTTGCAGTCGATGAGCATAAAATTATATTAACATAATTTTATTAGCTGAATAGCCGAGAGATAATAATTTTATAAATCACCACAACAGCCTGTGCCGTAGGTCTCTTCGTCAAGTTCTAGGAAATCAACGTCTTTTGGATCCATTTTATTTGATATATTGATCAGCAATGGTTTTGACATCATCTACCCGCACGCCACAAGCCCATGTGTTTTCAGGATACACCATAATATTGACACCCTTGGCGCATTGGCCTAGGCATTTAGCTTGGGCTACACGGATCATGGGGTGAAGTTTACGCTCCTTGGCAATTTCACGCAATTGGCGGAACACTTCTTCGCCGTTGTGGTCACCGCAGGAAGCTTTTTCACCATTTGCATTATTGGTGCAGACAAAAATTTGACGTTTATACGGCGTGCTTGCAGTTTCCATAGATAACCTTTCTAAAGATGTGATTATAAATTGATGGTGGTAAAAACCTAGTGATATAAATACGCATGGCAGATGAAAAATCTGACACATAACGCAGCCGTGGATTCTTAGCATTAACAACGCGTTCAATTAATATAGCCACATCTTCAGGGTCTTTTTTGCTTTGGTGAAGGGCTGAATCAACAAATCCTTTTAATTTCTGGCTAAAGGCAAAATAAGGACTCTTGGGATCATTAAAGCCCTTAGCATATTGGGCGTTTTCTTTAAATATCTTGGTCGGATATGAACCTGGTTCAACCAAGACCACCTGAAGCCCAAAGGCAGAGATTTCATAATACAGGCTTTCAGAAAAAGCTTCCAAGGCCCATTTACTAGCATTATAGGCACTAAGCGCCGGAGAAGCACAGCGACCAGCAATGCTAGAAACATTAATGATCTTACCACTTCTTCTTTCGCGCATCAAAGGCAAGACCTCCCGGGTAACATTTTGCACGCCAAAGAAATTAACTTCCATCTGCTGGCGGATTTCTTCTTGGGTTAAATCTTCAAAGAAACCACCTAGCCCAAAGCCTGCGTTATTAATAAGGACATCGATATGGCCGTGATGATTTTCAATTTCTTTAATGACCTTGGATATGGTTTCGACCTTGGTGACATCTAAAGGACGGACTAAGACTTGAGTGTTGCGTTTGGCCGCTTCATCCAATAAGGGCTGTTGCTTTGAAACGTCTCGCATGGTCGCATAAACAAAATGGCCTTGGGCAGCGAGGCGTGCGGCGGTTAGTAAACCAAAACCGCTAGAGCAACCAGTGATGAGAATAACTTGTTGGGAATTATTAGACAAAGTTCTTATATCTGATTAGATTTTTGAATCATTAGGCAATCAACCAAGGTCAAAGCAATCATGGCTTCAGCAACTGGCACTACCCTCGGTGCTAAACACGGGTCATGACGGCCTTTAACAATGACTTCTACTTCTTCATTCTTTTCATTCAAGGTCTTTTGCGGTGTCGGGATTGATGACGGGGGTTTAAGCGCTAAACGGATGGTGATATCTTCACCCGTTGAAATGCCCCCCATGATGCCACCAGCGTGATTGGTCGCCGTACCCACCTTATCGCCTTTTAAGACAAAACGGTCATTATTGGTCGTGCCCTTTAATTGGGCTACGCCAAAACCATCGCCAAATTCAATGCCTTTCACCGTCGCAATAGACATAAGCGCCTGTGCTAAGCGGGCATTTAATTTATCGAAACACGGATCCCCTAAACCTGCCGGTGTTCCTTTAATCACACATTGTAAAATGGCACCCAAGGAATCCCCATTCTTTCGGGCTTCATCAATTTTGGCAATCATGGCATCTGCCACAGCAGCATCCGCCGTGCGTACGATGTTTTGTTCAATGACATTAACATCAATATTCTTAGCTACAATATCTGCAACTTGGGTTGTATAGACAATAATTTGGATCTTATGTTGAGCTAAAATCTTTTTAGCAACAGCCCCAGCAGCAACCCGCGCGGCAGTTTCACGGCCCGATGAGCGACCACCACCACGATAATCACGGATGCCATATTTAGCGATATAGGAAAAATCCGCATGCCCTGGACGGAACACGTTTTTAATATTTTCATAATCCTTGGAGCGTTGGTCTTCGTTGCGAATGAGAATAGCTAAAGGTGCCCCCGTGGTCTGGCCTTCAAATACACCAGAAAGTATTTCAGCTTTGTCTGCTTCTTGGCGCTGGGTGGTAATCTTGCTTTGGCCTGGGCGACGACGATCTAATTCAACTTGAATATCAACTTCGGTTAACGGCAAACGTGACGGAACGCCATCAATAACAACACCAATGGCCGCCCCATGGCTTTCACCAAAGGTCATAATCTTAAATAATTGTCCAAACGAATTACCGGCCATTATAAAATATCCTTATCTGTAACCGCCCCTTCAGAGGCAGATGTTACAAGTTTAGCATATTTTGCCAAGACACCACGGGTATATTTTGGTTTTGGCTGTTTCCATGCCTTTAAACGCTTCTTGATCTCAGCTGCAGATAAATCCACGTTGATCTCACGTTTAGCCGCATCAATGGTAATTTGATCGCCATTCTTTAAAATCGCCAATGGCCCGCCATCGTAAGCTTCAGGGGTGACATGCCCCACCACAAAACCATGCGAACCGCCGGAGAAACGGCCATCTGTAATTAAGGCCACATCCTTACCTAAGCCGCGCCCCATAATCGCCGAGGTAGGTGACAACATTTCACGCATCCCAGGGCCGCCGCGTGGGCCTTCATAGCGGATAACAATCACATCGCCTTTCTTAATAGTGCCATTTAGAATTGCTTTAAGCGCTGCTTCTTCTGAATCATAAACCTTGGAAGAACCCGTAAAGGTAAGCCCTTCCTTACCGGAAATCTTGGCCACAGCCCCTTGGGCGGCTAAATTACCATAAAGGATAACCAAGTGGCTTTCCTTCTTAATGGGATTATCAAAGGCGCGGATAATTTCCTGTCCTGCCGGGTAAGGTTTTACATCTTTTAGATTTTGCGCCATGGTTTTACCGGTGACCGTCATGCAATCACCGTGCAATAACCCTTTTTCTAATAAGGTTTTCATTAATGGCAAAATACCGCCTATCTTCACCAACTCCGCCATCACAAAACGGCCTGATGGTTTTAAATCGGCTAACACCGGTACCTTTTTACCCACGCGAGTAAAATCATCAATGGTTAATTTAACGCCGGCACTATGAGCCATGGCAATAAGATGCATCACCGCATTCGTTGAACCACCTAGGGCAATCACCACGGTAATGGCATTTTCAAAAGCTTTTTTCGTTAAGATATCCCGAGGACGAATATTATTCTTTAATAAGTTCAATACCGCCCCACCAGAACGGCGGCAATCATCTTCCTTCTCCTTAGAGATAGCCGCTTGCGCTGAGGAACCAGGCAAGGACATACCTAGGGCTTCAATGGCTGAGGCCATGGTATTAGCCGTATACATCCCGCCACATGAACCAGGCCCAGGAATCGCACAACTCTCAACCCCCTTTAATTCTGCCGCATCAATTCTCTTATTAGCAAATTGCCCCACCGCTTCAAACACCGAGACAATATCCACATTCTTTTTATTAAAACAGCCAGGCAAGATGGTGCCGCCATACACAAACACCGATGGGCGGTTTAAACGCGCCATGGCCATGATGCAGGCTGGCATATTTTTATCACAACCGCCAATAGCCACAAAGCCATCATAACCCTGACATCCAATAACGGTTTCAATGGAGTCCGCAATCACCTCACGGGAGACTAAGGAATATTTCATCCCCTCGGAGCCCATGGAAATACCGTCGGAAATGGTAATGGTATTAAAAATAACCGCCTTGCCACCTGCCGCATCTGTCCCCTTGGCGGCAATATCAGCCAGGGTGTTAATGTGCATATTACAAGGTGTCACCATACCCCAGGTTGAGGCAATACCGATTTGGGGTTTACCAAAATCTTCATCCTTAAAACCAACCGCACGCAGCATCGCACGGCTAGGTGCGCGGTCATACCCATCCACCACAATTGACGAAAATTGACGATTATCAGACATAATTTTTACTTTCTCACCAGCCAGGAACGCTGAGCTTGAATCTTGGTTTCATAAGCGCTAATTTTGTCATCAAACTGCATGGTCCAGCCAATGCCATCTAAACCTTTAATTAAACATTCTTTATTAAACGCATCAATGGCAAAACTGTACTTCTTTTCATTAGCAGTGACTGTTTGCGATGGTAAATCAGCTGAAATGGTCGCCCCTACATTTTTCTCAACAAATTGGAAAATCTCATCCACTTCCTTAGATTTTAACTGCACCAACAAGATGCCATTCTTTACACAATTATTGTAAAAGATATCAGCAAAGCTTGGCGCAATAATCACCTTGAACCCAAAATCACCTAAGGCCCAAGGCGCATGTTCACGGGAAGACCCACAACCAAAATTGTCACGCGCTAAAAGCACGGTGGCTTTGCGGTAAGGTTCCTTATTTAAAATAAAATCGGGGTTTTCCTTAGTGCCTTCATAGTCGCTAAAACGCCATTCATGGAATAAATGCTTACCAAAACCCGTTCGTTCAATCTTACGCAAAAACTGTTTTGGAATAATCGCATCAGTATCAACGTTAACACGGTTTAAAGGAGCGGCTACGCCTGTATGTGTTTTAAATGGTTCCATGATTATTTCTTTCTAATATCACTGATTTTTCCGGTTAAGGCAGCAAAAGCAGCCATTTCCGGACTCATTAAATGGGTGCGTCCGCCAGGTCCTTGACGGCCTTCAAAATTACGGTTGCTCGATGAGGCGCAGCGTTCACCTGGTTTTAATTGATCGTCATTCATCCCTAAACACATGGAACAACCCGCATAACGCCATTCTAAACCGGCATCAATAAATATCTTATCCAAGCCTTCCTTCTCGGCTTGTTTGCGCACCCGTCCTGAACCTGGAACGACAATCGCGGTAACACCAGGCGCTACACGCTTACCAGCGACAACGTGCGCAGCCCCGCGTAAATCTTCAATACGGCCATTGGTGCAAGAGCCAATAAAAACCTTATCAACTTTAATATCGGAAATCTTCATCCCCGGCGTCAAGGCCATATAGGATAACGCATTTCGCGCTGCGGTGCGATCAACCGGGTTAGTAAAACTTTCCGGATCCGGCACTACATCATCGATCGATGCGACCTGACCCGGCGATGTTCCCCAGGTTACTTGCGGTTTAATATCTTCGGCTTTAATATTTAAAGTAAAATCAAATTTTGCATCTTTATCCGACGGTAAGGTTTTCCAATACGTAATCGCCTTATCCCAATCAGCCCCTTGCGGCGCAAAATCACGGCCCTTTACATAGGAAAAGGTCACATCATCCGGGGCTATCATCCCAGCGCGCGCACCCGCTTCAATAGACATATTGCAAATGGTCATGCGGCCTTCCATGGACATGGAACGGATGGCTGAACCGGCATATTCAATCACATAGCCTGTACCGCCAGCGGTACCGATCTTACCGATGATGTAAAGAATAATATCCTTAGGCGTCACACCCTTGGCTAATTTTCCGTCGATATTAATCAACATATTCTTAGCCTTGATTTGCTGCAAGGTTTGGGTGGCCAAGACATGTTCGACTTCAGAGGTGCCGATCCCAAATGCCAAGGCACCAAAAGCCCCATGGGTCGCGGTATGGGAATCGCCACAGACAATGGTCATCCCCGGCAAGGTTAAACCTTGCTCAGGCCCGATGACGTGGACAACACCTTGATTCTCGGAGGTAAAATCATATAAGGTCACGCCAAAATCTTTACAATTCTTAGACAAGGTGTCCATTTGATTGCGGGAGCTAGCTTCTAATTTGGTAATATCCTTAGTCTTGGTGGACACATTATGATCCATAGTAGCAAAGGTATTTTGCGGACGGCGCACCTGGCGCTTGGTTTCACGCAGGGCGGCAAAAGCCTGAGGGCTTGTTACCTCATGCACCAAATGCAAATCAATATAGATAATGGCCGTATCCCCTTGCGAGTCACGCACCAAATGGTCTTCCCAAATCTTGTCAAACATGGTCTTACTCATATAAAATTACCTCTTTCTACTCGTCGAACTGTGATTTTAGGAAAAATGATTATATCTAAGGCGGGGGAATCTGTCAATCGACTACCTGATTCCTTCTAGATCAATAAACCCTCGGGTAATATCGAGGCGAGTCAAACGCACCTTGACCTTTTGACCCACATCCATCCGTTCAAAACCACTCACCACCCGGCCTTCGGCAGGAGGATGCAACAAGCGAACATAGGTGCCTTTTTCACTGGCACCCGTCACGACCCCTTCAAAAGATTCACCGAGGTGTTTTTGTAAGACCATGATGGCAGCCACCTTTTGCATAAAACGCTCCACCTTTTTAGAGAGCGTATCTTGCTCGGTGCACCAGGCCGCGATCTCAACTAATTCCCTCTTGGTATAAGGACAATAATCTTGCGCAATTAGGGCCTTGACTAAACGCTGGATAACAAGATCGATATAGCGACGATTTGGTGCTGTGGAGTGGGTGTAATGCCCCACCGCCAAACCAAAATGCCCTTGCCCTGCCTTATGTGGAGTCACAACCTCATATTCGCCGCGTCCCATTAATTTAATAATGGTTAACGATAGATCCATAAAGGTTTCTGGATGCTTGTGTTTCTGATTATCGAGGAATTCTTTTAAGGCAAAATGATCTGGTTCAGCCGGCAGGCGTACTCCTAGGTCAGCAGCCACCTCGACAATGCGGCCCCAACGGTGCGGCACCCGCACAATACGTTGGATGGTAGGCCATTCGCTCCGGCTTAAGAAATTCACCATGGTTTGATTAGCCGCAATCATAAATTGTTCAATGATGCTGTTGGAAATGCTTCGCCAAGGCGTATACATATCCTTGACCTGACCATCTTCAATAATAGGCTTAGACTCAACACTGACAAATTCCAACATCCCCTCCGACTGACGAAAGGAACGCAAGCGTTTAGCTGCTTCGGCTTGAAGATTTAATTGCTTTTTAAGCTCCTCGCTTGTCAGCCACGCTGGAGTGGAGCTTGGCTCATTAAACCAGGCCCCCACCTCTTCATAGACTAGCTTTGCCTTATTACAGACACAAGCCTCATATACGTCGCCAAAGGTAAATTGCCCATCCTTCTTAACGGTATATTCGACGATAATAGCAAAACGGTCTTCGCCGGGTAATAATGACGAGAGATCATACGACAAGGCTTCTGGCAGCATGGGAAAGATGGTAATGCCAGTATAGATAGAGGTGGCATTATGCGATGCATGATGGTCTATCACATCACCGCGTTTGACGTAATGATCCACATCGGCAATAGCGACCTTAACCTTGATCCCTCCACCCGCCACACGCTCACAAAATTGCAATTGATCAAGGTCTTGAGAATCCACATTATCAATCGAAATCCACAGGAGATCACGCATGTCGCGTTGGGTAGCCTTACGATTAAAGGTAATGGGATGACAACGTTTGACCTTATGTAGGGCAGCCTTGCTAAAAAATGGCGTAAAACCATACTCCAACATGGCATTCTGGGCGAGTTGTGTTAAAGAAAAATCTTGGGGATGACTCATTAAATAAGCGCGATTAACGCATTAATGGTTTTATCAATACCAATAGCTAATTCACTGATTCTAGCATCAAGCATGTAGCAAGGGGTTGTCACCACTTTATTTTTAGCGTCGATCACGATGCCCCGAGCATCACTATTAGTGGTCTTAGCCCCCATCCCTTGAAAAATGGCATTAACCTTTGCGTCTTGTCCAAAGGTGATTTCAACATTCTTAATAAGCTTACCAACAATCACTGGAGCAATACAGAAAGCGCCGATAGGTTTATGCGCGGCATGCATCGAACGCACCGCATGCTCAACATCGGGATTGATTGTCATATTGGCACCGTCAGTGGCAAAGCTACACAAATTATAAGCCGCCCCATAACCACCAGGCAATACTAAGATATCAAAATCCTTCTCATTGAATACTGACAAAGGTTTAATCTTACTGCGGGCAATTCGGGCAGCTTCAACTAAAACATTGCGTTCTTGGCTTATTTCTTCGTTGGTAATGAAATTTAAAACCTTCTTTTGAGGGACATCCGGGGCAAAGCATTGATAAGCATGCCCCGCCTTATCAATCGCTAACAGCGTTAAGACAGATTCATGAATTTCAGCGCCATCCTTATTACCGCAACCAGCTAGAATAACAGCAAAGCGTAATTTCTTATCCATCTTATAACCATCCTAGATGAGCTAGAACACAAATACTTTTAGCATCCATTAATTTGCCAGATTTAAATAGTTTCTTTACTTGGGGTTTGGTCATGGGCTTTAGGTCAATGACTTCGTACTCTTCTGGTTCAGCCTTGCCAGCGGTTAATCCAGAAGCTACAAACATATAAATAATTTCAGTTGAATAACCTGGCACTGGATAAATGGATCCTAATTTCTTAATAGCCCTAGCACGGTAACCGGTTTCCTCTATTAATTCTCGACGGACACAGGTGATAAGCGATTCGTTACGGTCAATGGTGCCTGCAGGAAGTTCGTAAATATATTTACCCAAGGCTGGACGAAATTGACGCAGCATTAAGACTGTATTGTTATTAAGCATGGGAGCAACAATAACCGCTCCAGGATGCTCAATATAGGTAATGGGCCTTATTCGCCCATTAGGAAGCTTTATTGGTTTTTCTTGATGAATGATAAATCTCATGGCCATACAGTTTTGTCATTCCCGCGAACCTGCCTGCCGGTAGGCAGGGGCGGGAATCCAGTTACGCTACTGGCAAAGTTTCCATCATAGATGGCTTTTTAGAAATTTCTTCAAACCAGGTCGCTAGCCTTCCTTCCACCTTCAGGTGAGGCAAACGGAAATGAATATACCCAATGGCACAGGCCACATTGATAGCGCCTAGGTGAAATTCCTTCAATTGATCCAAATGAGCTTCAATGCCTGCATAAGCCTCCTTGATCGCCGTCTCTTGTGAAGATACAAAGGCCGCGTTAAAATCCTGCGGGTGACGGATTTTTTCCATATAGGCATTAATCGCCACCGTCACCAAATCATCCGCCATGGCTTCCCATTTTAATACTTCAAGGCGCTTTAAGGGATCGTTAGGGATAACGCGCGGCGAGAACTTTACATATTCGAGATATTGCACAATCACCTTGGAATCATAATAAATCTGACCATTATCCAAGATAAGTGTGGGAATCTTAGCCACAGGATTAGCCTTTTTTAACTGCGCCGACTTTTCCTGTAGATTTTCATCCACTAAATCCAGCTTAATCCCTTTTTCTAATGCCACGACCCTGACCTTGCGTGCATAGGGCGAACGTTTTGTATAAAGCAATTTCATAGTATTCCTTACTTAGCTAATTTGCGTAATACCGTTTGTAAAATACCACCATTACGAAGGTAATCGACTTCCACTGGCGTGTCTACGCGAGCAATCACAGTAAATTCCTTCTTGGTTCCGTCGGGTGCTGTAGCTAACACGGTTAATTGCTGACGAGGTTTGAGCGCATCACTTAAATTAACGAAATCAAAGCTTTCATTGCCCTTTAAACCTAGAGAGGCAGCATTTTCACCTTCCTTAAATTGACAAGGAAGTACACCCATCCCGCAGAGATTAGAACGGTGAATGCGTTCAAAGCTCTCGGCGATAACAGCCTTAATGCCTAAAAGCGTTGTCCCTTTAGCGGCCCAGTCACGGGAAGAACCTGTACCATACTCCTTACCTGCTAAAACAATCAAGGGTGTATTGCTTGATTTATATTTCATGGCCGCATCATAGATAAACATCTTTTCATTGCTAGGCCAATAGGTGGTCCAAGGGCCTTCCGTACCAGGGGCGGTTAAATTGCGCAGGCGAATATTGGCAAAGGTGCCCCTAGTCATCACACGGTCATTACCACGACGGGCGCCATAGCTGTTAAAATCTTTAGCCTCGACCCCCTCAGCCATCAGGTATTTACCTGCAGGGCTATCCTTTGCAATAGCACCAGCTGGTGAAATATGGTCGGTGGTAATTGAATCACCCACCATCACCAAACATTTAGCACCTTTGATAGAACCAATAGGCGCAATGCTCGAGGTCATGCCCACGAAATACGGCGGGTTTTGCACATAGGTACTTTTATCATCCCAACTAAAGAGATCAGACTTAACTGACTTGATGGCATTCCAGTTTTTGTTACCTTTATCCACATTGGCATAGCGCTTCTTAAAGATGCTAGCCTTCACAAACTTCTTAGCGGCTGTGCTGATTTCTTTTTGGGTGGGCCAAATATCTTTTAAGAAAACCGGCTTGCCCTTCTTGTCCTTGCCAATGGGTTCCGTTGATAAATCAATATCCACCCGACCAGCCAAGGCATAAGCAACGACCAAGGGCGGCGACGCTAGGTAATTAGCTTTTGTATGCGGATTAACACGGCCTTCAAAATTGCGATTTCCCGACAAAACAGCCGCAGCCACTAAGTTACCATCCACAACAGCCTTAGCCACATTTTCAGGGATAGGCCCAGAATTACCAATACAGGTAGTACAACCATAACCCACAATATTAAAACCAATCTTTTCCAAAGGCTTCATCAAACCAGCAGCTTTTAAATAATCTTCAACGACCTGAGAACCTGGCGCGAAAGAAGTCTTTACATAAGAATGAGATGTTAACCCTTTTTCAACCGCCTTCTTGGCTACCAAACCAGCACCGATTAAAACGGACGGATTTGAGGTATTCGTACACGAAGTAATAGCGGCAATAACAACAGCACCGTGGCCGATGGTTTCCTTGCCCGTGCTGGCTGTGCGGGCTAAATCCCCATCCACCAAACCATAGCCGCGCGACTTAATATCCGCCGTTAAACCTTGTTTAAAATTACTCTTCATATCTTTTAACAAGACACGGTCTTGCGGGCGCTTAGGACCTGCCATACAAGGTTCAACCGTTGAAATATCTAATTCCAATAAATCGCTATAAACAGGTTCCGGTGTCTTTGAAGTATAGAATAAACCTTGATCCTTATAATACTTTTCAACCAAGGCAGCCTCGGCACTTGTACGGCCGGATAACTTTAAGAAATTAATGGCCTCATCATCAATGGGGAATAAACCAATGGTGGCGCCATATTCAGGTGCCATGTTGGCAATCGTTGCACGATCAGGCAAGGACAGGTGCGCTAAACCCGCACCAAAGAATTCAACGAATTTTTCAACTACGCCCTTTTTACGTAGCATTTGGGTAACGGTCAAGACTAGGTCGGTTGCGGTAACCCCTTCTTTTAATTGACCGCTTAACTTAAAACCAACTACTTCAGGCAAAAGCATATAGATGGGCTCACCTAACATGACAGATTCAGCCTCAATCCCACCCACACCCCAACCCACCACACCTAGACCATTAATCATGGTGGTATGAGAATCTGTACCAACACAGCTATCTGGATAGGCGACGTTTTCTTTCCCGTCTTTTTTCTTTAAAACAGCCTTAGCTAAATATTCTAAATTCACCTGATGCACAATACCAGTAGCCGGCGGTACCACACGGAAATTCTGCAAGGCGCTTTGTCCCCACTTAAGGAATTCATAGCGCTCTTGATTGCGTTCAAATTCAAGCTTTACGTTTTGACCTAAAGCTTGGGCTGTACCAAAGGCATCAACCTGCACCGAGTGATCAATAACTAAGTCGCATTGCACTTGCGGATTAATCTTCTTAATATCCCCGCCTAATTTCTTCATCGCATCACGCATGGCCGCCATATCGACGACACAGGGCACGCCGGTAAAATCTTGTAAAATAACACGCCCAGGCTTAAAAGCAATCTCACCCTTAGCCGTATTAGGCTTCCAATTCACTATTGTTTCAATATCTTTTTCGGTAACTTGATAGTTATCAAAATTGCGTAAGGCGCTCTCTAACAAGATGCGAATAGAAAAGGGAAGTTTAGAAACATCCTTGCCTGATACCTTGGCATATTTAGGCAAGGAATAAACCGTATATTTAGCCGAACCAACGCTCAACGTCTTAGCAACAGCTTTTTTATTAAATCCAGCCATGAGAACTCACTTTCTTATAGGGTTAAAAGATAACAAGGTATTATAACAAGGCTCTCGAGGAGGTCAATACGAAGGAATTAAATCTTTATAGCTTAAGGTAAGTATAAATTAATTAATGTTGCGCTAGATGTCCCGTAAAGCCTTTGAGATGGCCTTATTGATTTCATCAGCTGATAAATTCAAAATATCTATCACAACACAATTTGCTGGAGTAGGATCAATCCATTCTGTTTTTGTATTAATTGCCGCATAACCAACAACCTCTTTTTCCTCTTCCGCCACCTTCTTTACTTCTTCTTTAACAACTTCTTTTTTAACAACTTCTTCTTTAACAATTTCCTTCTTAACAACTTCTTCTTTAACAATTTCCTTCTTAACTACTTCCTCTTTAGGAGCCTCCTCTTGAATAGGTTTACCATCTAACACAGCTGTTATTTTATTGATTAAGGCCGTATCATCTCCTTCGGGCTCTCTTTTCTTAGACTCTAACTCACTAAGTATATTCTTAATAACGCCTACAACTTGCACTATTAAATTTTTTAAATTATCTGAAATCTTAATCTTCTCATTAATTAAGGCCTCACATATTTTTTCTAAAGCAATAGTCATTGATTCTAGACGTTTTAGCTCTAAAAATCCGCTACTACCCTTAATGGATACCGCTCCCCTAAGCACTTGTTTCAATAAAGCGGGCGTTGAACCAGATTTTGTTATTGCAGCCAAATCTGCGTCCATTTGAACCATAATGCCCTTACACTCAACCAACACTTCGGATAATAAATCTTCGTCCATTTCCCACCTTAATTTTGATTAATAGATTTTTTTTATTTTAGTAACTATTAACAGAGAGTCAACCAAATTATTTCTATTCTTATAAGCTTATAGATTGTAACTCTAAGTAAGACAATAAAACTCCTTAGATCAAAAAAACTAATAATTTATAAGTTGCGAAACAAAGAATTACGGGACAGCTACCGTAACCCTAATTATTCCTAATTATTCTTAATTTTTCCTGCTATAAACATACCTATTAGCATAGCTAATACAAATATTATCGCCTTAGGTAATAATAAGCCAATGCCTACAATTGCTGGTGCTGGGCAAAAACCTACCAACCCCCAGCCGATCCCAAAAATGGTGGCACCAAGGATGAGCGGGGCATCAATCTTGGTATTCGTAGGTAAATTAAAACAATCATTACATACAGGTTTTG
>CAYNTZ010000022.1:0-19061 GCA_964400365.1 uncultured Planctomycetales bacterium
AAGGGGTTTTGGGAAACTGCGTTTCCCAAGTAGTTCAAGACCACTCCCCCTCAACCATAGGGTTGACTGAGGGGTAGTGGTCTTGAACAACCCCTTGAGATATGGGAGAGAGTGAGTATTAGATGATAGGTGGGTGATAGGTGATATTAGTGTAGGTAGAAGGTAAGAATTAAAGAAAAGAATTAAGATTAAAAAAGTCAGCGTGAAAAGTGTACCAGTGATGAGCATGAAGAATGTACCAGTTTCGGTCATTAAAAGTGTATCAAGTAGAAGTAAGGTTTGGATTTTAAAACTATTTTTTATGCCAGCCGTTTAAGATGAATCCATAGGTGGTTTATCTCTGGTGCGGTGGGGTTTTCGCTTTGCAGTCGTTTTTAAAAGCCCCGCCATCGTGCCGTGGTTTCCCAACATTCGATTCTGTTTTTTGATTATGCCATACGCATCAAGGACTACGCCCCACAGGTGGGGCTTGCAAGTGCTTCGCATCCTTGACACGTATGTCATTTTAATCAAAAAGAATCGAAAGGGGTGCGTCATGCAAAACACACAAACAACACCAAGGATTTATGTAGCCTGTTTAGCCGCTTACAATAACGGTTATTTACACGGGACTTGGATTGAAGCTAATCAGGAAGCAGAAGCTATCCAGCAAGAGATTAAGGATATGCTATCTAAAAGCCCAATAGCAAGGGCAGAAGAATGGGCTATCCATGATTATGAGGGCTTCTGTGGGCTTAGGATAGGGGAATACGAAGACATAGCCAAGGTGGCTGAAATGGCCGCATTAATCTAAGAGCATGGCGAAGCATGGGCTAAGTATGCTGAATATGAAGGCATTGAATACGCTACTGTAGATCGGTTTGAAGAGGCCTATGCCGGTGAGTGGGTGTCAGAGGAAGACTTTGCCGAAAACCTAGCTAGCGAAACAATGGAAATACCAAAGCATTTGGAATTTTACATTGATTATGAGAAGCTGGCACGGGATCTGTTTATCAATGATTACTTTTCAGTGGAAGGGGAGGATTTCAAGGTCTATGTCTTTAGGCGGCTTTAAGCTATGCGACCTGAGCAAGTCGTTAAACTACTCAAATGGTAATTGATGCGATGTGAAAATTGGTTGACGGGATAAATCTAAAATGATACAGTATCTCATAATTAAATCATCTGATGAGGAGATGCTGTTATGCATTGTAAAGAAGTGTTAGTTTCGTTGGTGTTTTTGTTACCTGCTTTCACCGCTCAAGCCGCCCAGCAAGCCGCATCCAATAAAGCAGCGTATCATTTATTAAATCCCGCTCCTGTGGCATTGATGCGTGAGATGAGCACCGACCGTCCAGATAAGACAGAGAGTCCTTACACCGTGGATGCTGGCCATGTGCAGGTAGAGATGAGTGTGCTTGATTATAGCTACGATCATCATAATCCCGATGAACCATTAACCCGCACGGACACCTTAAGCGTTACGCCCACCAATTTTAAGATAGGGTTGTTAAATAATGCGGATTTACAGGTTGTGCTTAATCCTTATGTCCATGAGAGAACCCGGGATGATGGCATCAATGCTACCAAAAAAGGTTTTGGGGATATGCAAACCCGGCTTAAGGTTAATATATGGGGAAATGATGAAGGGAATACCGCCTTAGGAGTGATGCCCTTTGTAAAGATCCCCACTAATAGGGACAATCTTGGCAACGACGATACAGAAGGTGGGGTTATTGTCCCTTTAGCCGTGGCGCTTCCTTATGAGTGGAACATGGGCTTGATGGCAGAAGTTGATTTTAATAAGAATGGGAGTGATGACAATTATCATACTGAATATATCCACTCAATTACCTTTGGCCATGCCATTGTTGGGGATTTAAGTGGTTACATTGAGTTCTTTAGCAATACCAGCACCGAGGAAGATGTTAAATGGGTGGCAACAGTTGATACGGGGTTAACCTACGCGGTAAGTAAGAATATCCAATTAGACATGGGTGTTAATATCGGCGTGACAGCGGCGGCGGATGATGCTAATCCTTTCTTGGGGTTGTCGATGCGTTATTAATGAGGAAAAAAAGGCATACGAAAAAAAGTATAAGGCTTGACAGGTGTAACTTTGAAGTATAAACTCTAAACATGAAATTTTTAAAGGTAATTATTTTAGCTGTTTTCTTGTTAAATATTTTTCCGTTAGGAGCATTTTGCAGCGATGAACATCAGGATGCAAGTGCCAATCACGGCCATTGTGTTTTGATGTGCCATTCTGTTTGTGCCCACGCAACTGCTCCAGATCAAAAACTAGTTTCCATTTCCGCAATACCAGCAACATCTTCAGTTTTATCTGTCTATAATTTCTCTTACCAAAATCCATCCTTGGATACATTTAAACGACCCCCTGTAGTTTCCGCCTAATATATCTTTTTTCTAGTTTCCTCCTAATTTAATCATTAAGTTGCTGTTTTAGAAAACAAGGATTAGAAAATGCGTATTTCGATTTATAGAGGAATCCCTCTGCTATTTTTATCTATATTTTTATCTTTTCCAGCGATTGCTGAAGAAAAGTTGGATTTTAAGGCTTCTTTAGACCTGGCATTTGAGCATAATCCCAGAATAATCGAGGCAAGGAAGCTCATTGACGTTTCCAAAGGCGAATTGATTACAGCAAGGACATTTAAGAATCCAGAAGCCGAATTAGAGATTGGGGGGTTTAAGAAGAATGAAGACGGAAGCCGCAAAACAAATCTTGATTCTATTGAAATAAGGCAGCCTTTTGATCCTCTTGGTGTGCAATTCCTCCAAAGTAAAATAGCTTCAAACCAAGTTAAGATTCAAGAACAGGAACTAAGATCCGTTTGGTCTTTGATCTATATAGATGTACGACAGGCTTATTCCCAAATTATCCTGCATAAAAAAGAACTTGAATTGGCCAGCGATAACCTTAATATCATGCGTCAGTTTTTTAGCCGTGTGCAGCTTCGATACAATTCAGGTCAGGCTCTAAAGAATGATTTTCAGAGGGCTAAGATTGAATTAGTCAAAGCGGAGAATGACTATTTGCTGGCAGAAAAGAAATTGCGCACGGATAAGGCAAAACTTAATTTGCTCTTAGGGCGCTCAATGGAGATCGAGTTTGATATTGAAGAGGATATAAAGGAAAGCGAACTAAACGTTACCTTTGAGCAATTAAAATCTATTGCCATTGCTAATCGGCCTGATATCAAGATTGCTGGTTTAGAATTAGATAGTAAGCAGAAGAGTTTAGCTAAAGAACAGTTAAACCGTTTGCCTTCCTATTTTATTGGTTTTAAACGAACCAATGAGACAGATAAAAATGATTATGCCGTCCTTGTTGGTATTTCAGTGCCTTTATGGAATCTTAATCAGGGTGAAGTCAAAAAAGCTAAGGCCCAAAAGGAAGCCCAAATAGTGAGGACTGAAGCTGTTAAAAATGAAGCGGTTTTTTATGTGTACGATGCCTACCTTACAGTTGAACTAAATCAAAAACAGTTGGAATTGTTTAAGAAATCTCTTGAAGAGGCTAATGAATTACTGCGATTAGCTAATTTACGTTATGAGGAAGGGAAAATAGATTTTCTTAATTATCTCGATCAAGTCAAAACAGCTACCCAGGCCAAGGTGAATTATTCCAAGGCGCTTTTTGATTTAGGCTTTAGCGTTACAGAATTAGAAGTGTCCATTTATTCATCGTTAAGACAGGAGGAGTATTTAAAATGAAGAATTTTAGAATTATTATCTTAGTGGTGATTGCTTTTGTTGGTGGGATATGGGCATCTACTTTGTTAAAAGGAAGTAAAAATTCCCATACTGAAAAGGCTCAAGTAGGTGAGAAAAGAGATAAACATCAGGATGAACATGGCCATGCATCTCATGACGAAGAGGCAAAAGAAGAAGACTCCCACGGTCATGGTCACGATAAAGAGGTCAAAAAGAAAGATAGTCATAAAGGACATGCTGATGAACATGGAGCCGGCGGTCATGATGATCATGGGGAAGAAGAGGGTGGCGAGGAGGGCGTCATTAAACTTTCCAAAGATTCGCAAGAATTAGGAAGGTTTAAATTAACAGTCGTTAAATCTTTGCCTCTAACAAGTAAGATTTCAGTGACAGGGCGTGTCGCTCAAGATGTTGAGAATGTGGCTTATGTTTTTCCATCTACGCATGGAAAGATTGAGAAATGTTTTGCCCAATTGGGGGCTGTTGTTAAAAAAGATGAGATTTTATGTGTTATGAAGTTAGAGAAGTCAGGTGAATTATTAGCGATTAAATCTCCGGCACAAGGTGCTGTTATAGCTGAATTTGTTAAAGCAGGAGAGCATGTCGATCAGACGACTTCTATTTACACAATTGCTGACATGAGCAAGTTGTGGGCTAATTTTGATATTTATGAAAAAGACATTGGGCAAGTCAGTCTGGGGCAAAAGATTGTAGTTTATCCGATTGCTTATCCGCTCAAGAAATTTGAAGGAGAAATAGTGTTTATTTCTCCTAGGGTGGATGAATCAACCTATACGGTTAAGATCAAGGCTTTGGTGGAAAATAAAGATCAACTGTTGAAGCTTGGAATGTTTGTCCGCGCGGACGTGATCCATCAGGATGAAGAGCGTTTTCTTATTGTTCCTGCTGAATCACTGCAAAGCGTTGAAGGAAAACAAGTCGTTTTTATTAAGAACGCCCAAAATGCTTTTGAGGCTAGAGAAGTCAAAGTTAAGTCAATAAATAAAGACCAAGCTGCCATCCGCGAGGGGATCAAAGAAGGTGAAATGGTGGTTACCAGCGGGTCTTTTATTTTAAAATCCAAGATGTTGGAAAGTGAAATGGAACACGCTCATAGCCATTGATATTTGATTTTCATTTAAAAATTTGAAGGAGAACTTTTATGCTTGGGAAAATTATTCAATTTTCGATTCAACATCGGGCATTTGTCCTGATGGGTGCTCTGGGACTGGCTATACTAGGTGCATACAATTATAATCGTTTACCCATTGATGCTGTACCAGACATTACAAATGTTCAAGTCCAGGTCAATACCGAAGCTCAGGGGTTCTCGCCGCTTGAAGTAGAGCAGAGACTTACATTTCCAATTGAAACCGTGATGGCTGGTTTACCTGGCCTTCAGGAAACGCGGTCATTATCACGTTATGGGTTATCACAGGTCACGGTTATCTTTAAAGATGGGACGGATATCTATTTTGCCCGTCAACTCGTCAATGAACGCATCCAGGAAGCTAAAGGAAACCTGCCTGAGGGTATTGACCCTACGATGGGACCTATTGCAACTGGTTTAGGCGAGATTTACATGTGGACGGTTGAAGCTAAGGAAGGTGCAAAAAAAGAAGATGGAAAGAAGTATACAGAATCTGACCTAAGGACAATTCAAGATTGGGTGATTAAGCCTCAATTACGCAATGTTCCGGGGGTTACGGAAGTCAACACTATCGGCGGTTATGAACGCCAGTTTCATGTGACGCCTTACCCCGAACGTCTGATTGCGTATGGCTTGACTTTTCAGGACATTGTGGCGGCGTTAGGAAGGAACAATACAAACGTTGGTGCCGGGTATATTGAACGTGGTGGCGAGCAATACTTAATTCGTTCACCAGGGCAGGTGACAAATACAGAAGAAGTTAAGGACATCATTGTTGGATATCATGAGGGTGTCGCGGTTTATATAAGGAATGTTGCTGATGTTATTGAAGGGAAAGAATTAAGGACTGGCGCTGCTACCGAGAATGGGAAAGAGGTTGTTTTAGGAACCGTCTTCATGCTGATGGGTGAGAATAGCCGTACGGTTTCTGAACGCGTTGATAAACAAATGAAGGAAATTAACAAAACCTTGCCCGAAGGGGTTTTTGCAAAAACCGTTTATAATCGAACCACATTGGTTGATGCAACCATTGAGACTGTCAAAGAAAACCTTTTTCTTGGGGCTTTATTTGTTGTTTTTATTCTGTTCATATTTCTAGGCAATATCCGTGCGGCTTTGATTACCGCTGCGGTTATCCCCTTGTCGATGTTATTTACGATTACCGGCATGGTGGAGAACAAAGTCAGTGCGAATTTGATGAGCCTTGGCGCACTTGATTTCGGTATCATTATTGATGGGGCAATTGTTATTGTTGAGAATTGTATTCGCCGATTTGCCGAAGAACAGCATCGTTTGAAACGGCAACTGACGCTCAAGGAACGGTTAGAGCTAGCTT
The DNA here is from genome assembly GCA_964400365.1 of uncultured Planctomycetales bacterium. Taxonomy (GTDB): domain Bacteria; phylum Omnitrophota; class Gorgyraeia; order Zapsychrales; family Fredricksoniimonadaceae; genus CAYNTZ01. The sequence goes on from CAYNTZ010000022.1 coordinate 6,204, forward strand.
TCCAATCTTCTAAAGAAGTCCAGCGTGCGATTATTTTTGGACAGCTCATTATTATGATTGTTTACTTACCTATTTTCACCTTGACCGGGGTCGAAGGGAAAATGTTTACGCCGATGGCATTTACCGTGGTAACTGCTCTAGTCGGAGCGATGATTTTTTCTGTAACATTTATTCCTGCCGCTGTAGCGGTGTTTTTGTCAGGGAAAGTTTCTGAAAAAGAAAACATCATCATGGTTGGATGTAAAAAGGTTTATACGCCGTTATTAAACTGGGCCATGAATCATAATAAAGTGGTGGCAGGATCTGCTCTCATTTTATTGGCTTTAACAGGGTTTTTGGCCACACGTATGGGAAGTGAATTTATTCCAAGCTTAGATGAAGGGGACATTGCCCTGCATTCTTTGCGTATTCCCGGTACAAGCCTGACCCAGGCGATTGAAATGCAACATGTTCTTGAAGAACAAGTAAAAAAATTCCCTGAGGTTGATACGATTTTTGCCAAAATTGGTACAGCTGAGATCGCAACTGATCCCATGCCTCCTAATGTGGCTGATAATTTCGTTATGCTTAAACCCCGTTCTGAATGGCCGAATCCGCGGCGTTCTAAAGCTGATCTTGTTCGCGCCCTTGAGGAGGATGTTAAGCGCATTCCAGGTAACGCGTATGAATTTACTCAACCAATTCAGATGCGTTTTAATGAACTTATTGCCGGTGTGCGAAGTGATGTTGCCGTGAAGATTTTTGGTGACGACATGGATGTTCTGCTTAAAACAGGACAAGAAATCGGTGAAGTCTTAGAGAAAGTTAAGGGAGCGTCTGATGTGAAGGTAGAACAGATCACCGGACTTCCGGTTTTAACCATACAAGTAAACCGAAAAGAAGCGGCACGGTATGGTCTTAACATGGCTGATGTTCAAGAAGCCGTTGAGATTGCCTTAGGCGGCAAGAACGCTGGACAGGTTTTTGAAGGTGATCGGCGTTTTGATTTGGTTGTCCGTCTTCCGGAAGAACTACGGAGTGATATTGAAGCTTTAAAAGGGATACCGATACCCTTACCTCAACATGAAGGGGCTCAATTCATGCAAATGAATAGTGGAGAAAGGCCATCAAAATTAAACTATTTGCCTTTGGGATCGGTTGCAGAATTTACTATTGCTCCCGGGCCTAATCAAGTCAGCCGAGAAAATGGCAAGCGCAGGATTGTTGTTACATCCAATGTCCGTGGCCGGGATATAGGCTCATTTGTTACTGAAGCAGAAAAAGCGATTCAATCTCAAGTTAAAATTCCTGCCAATTATTGGATTGATTGGGGAGGACAGTTTGAACAGATGATGTCAGCCTCAAAACGTTTAAGTATTGTTGTGCCGGTAGCGTTATTTCTTATATTCATCCTCTTGTTCATGACATTCGGAGATGTCAAAGATGCGCTGCTGGTATTTACCGGTGTTCCTCTGGCTTTGACGGGAGGGATCACAGCCCTTTGGATGCGGGGGATTCCTTTATCAATTTCAGCAGCTGTTGGCTTTATTGCACTTTCCGGTGTCGCAGTACTAAATGGATTGGTCATGATTTCATTCATTAAGGAACTGCGAAAAGAAGGAAAATCATTAGACCAAGCCATTGTTCAAGGAGCATTAACGCGGTTACGGCCTGTTTTGATGACCGCTCTAGTTGCGGCACTTGGTTTTGTACCGATGGCTTTAGCGACTGGACGTGGTGCTGAGGTGCAGAGGCCTTTGGCTACGGTTGTTATTGGTGGAATTATTTCATCTACACTGTTGACGCTGCTTGTTTTACCTGTCCTTTATCAGATTTTCCATAAATCAAGAAAAGGAAAATTTGCTCAAAAGAAGGATGAATTGCCGGGAATGATAGTCAAGGAAGGTTAATTTAAAATAATCAATCATCATACAAGGAGGAAGAAGTGAAAAATTATTTAACAATGTTGGTCTTAGCCGTAGGGATTTGTTTAGGGGGGTATGCTTTTGCAGAACATCATGAACATGCAGGCCATGGGGCCGAAGCGCATCAAGGCATGGGTAATATGAAAGAGGCAGGAAATAAGATTTGTCCTGTGGATGGTGAAAAGATCGGCAGTATGGGAAAACCAGTTAATGTTGAACACGAGGGGAAAACATACAATCTTTGTTGTGCCGCTTGTGAAATGAAATTTAAAGAAGATCCGGCAAAATATATTGAGATTGTAAATAAGCAGTTAGAAGTTAAAGCATCAGAGCCTGCAGATGAATCCAAGACACAAGTTACAGGTGATAGTATGGCTAAGATTTGTCCGGTATGCGGTCCTGAGGAAGGCATGAGTGGAAAAGATGATATTACTTATGAATACGAAGGAAAAACATACTATTTTTGTACCAAAGATTGCTTAGCATCTTTTAAAAAGAATCCTGGGAAATTTAGTAAAAAGATGGATGAAGCTATGAACAAAGAATCCCACGAGGATGGCGGCCATAAAAGTCATTCTGGTCACAAAGATCATGATGGCCATGGTCATAAATAATAAGCATAGGTAAGTAAGATGGCTGTGCCCACAAGCTTTGGTGTGGGTACAGCCGGATAATATAAAAGAGAAAACCATGAAAACATTCATTATTTTAAGTGTCCTATGCGTTACGTTCGTAGGTTGCGCAACACCAGGTAAATTAAAAAGTGAAGGAAATGTGCCGGGGGCAGAAGATGTGAAAGCAAAGAAGCATTATATGTGCCCAATGCACCCTGAAGTACATGAAAGTAAGCCGGGAGCTTGCCCCAAATGCGGGATGAATCTGATTGAAGAAGCTAATAGCAATGAATCAATGAATAACGCCATCTTGCTTCAATCTCTAGATCCGAAATTAAAGACGAGTTATGTCTGTATGATGAATAATAAACATTTTGGTGTTGAACAAATTCCTGTTGAGGTTGAAGGTAAAATGTATTATGGATGTTGTCAGGGATGCGTCACTTCTCTTAAAAGGAATCGCTCGATACGTTATGTGCAAGATCCGTACAGCGGAGAAGAAGTTGACAAGGCGCACGCCTATATTGTTTTAAACCCTGATAATCCACAGAGTGTGCTTTATTTTAAATCGGCTGACAATTATATAAAGTATATAGAAAGATCAAAATAGATTAATGATTTCGTAAAGTCTTCCAGCTGCAGCGTATAGATCGTTAAGTTTTAATAGACAATGGGTAGTAAGCGAATTATAATAAACAAAAAATTTAAGACTTGTGCAGAAAAATGTTTAAAAAATTCTTATCAATTCTCATCATTCTATCCGTCATTGGATATTTTGTTAGCCATACCCTTTATCACGCTGGGGTTGCTTCTACTTCCAGTCTTCATTCCGACAGCCCGCATGTTCATCATGATAATCACTCCGAAACTATAGATCATCACGAGCATCCTTCTGAAGCAGATCACCCTCATTTGGAAGGAGTGCTTTATAGATCTCTTAAGCAAAATAGTCTGGAAAATAAATCCTTTTTGCAGACGGCGCTTATATCTAAAATCTTTTTAGAAATTTCCCCTCAAATTAGTTTTAAGCAATCTCCCATAAATCCACAAAGTTCGTATCATTTTCCGCCTTATAATTTCAGAAGCTCTGCTCTTCGCATTTAATCCATTTCCCGCGTTTTATCTTTTCTAAGCCATTTATTTAGAAATTTCTATCTAATTATTTTGATTTTAAATTACAGGAGAAGTACTAATGGGCAAAAAGTGTACGATTCAATTTAAGACATTCATTCTTGCTGGGGTGTTGTCATGTTGGGTAACATCATCCATTTTTGCAAATGAAGCATGGACTTTGGAGAAAACTGTAGAAAGATCAGCAGCCCTATCCAATACGATTAAGGCGGCTCAAGAGAATGTGAAAGTCCATCGTGCCAATTTAGAACAGGTGAAAAAATGGCCGAATCCTGAACTTGAAATTGAAGGCAGTAATAAGCTTGGTAAACAAGACGGAAAAGGTGATTACAGTTTGACATCTTTTTCCTTGAGTCAGCCGTTGCCCTTCATGCGCCTGCCTTCCGAACAAGCACGTGCATATGAAATTCTTCTTCAGGAAGAATCTTACCTAAGATATCAAGCATTAAGATTGGAATATGATTTAGCCCAAGACTATCATAATCTTCAATTTACGAAGGCGGTCTTTGATATTGCTAAGAAAAAGGTGGCTTTGGTAGAGGAAAGATTGGAGAGTCAAAATAAAGAGGGAGGAATTGTTAGGTTTCTGCCTCCTTTAGAGAAAGCCAGATTAAACATTATCAAGCAAAACGCGAATTACGATTTAGAAAAAGCAGAGGGCGAATACCTCGAGGCTGTCTTACAAATGAAAATAAAATTACAAATGAGCGAATCTGAAACTTTTGATTTGAGCGAGTTAACCCCTGACCTTGACGTTCAAGATTCAGCAGAATTGAAAGGAAGACAGGAACAGCATCCGCTCATTGTAGCCGTTCAACATAGCGTTCAAGCCTCCAAAGCATCTGTAAAATTAGCGAAGATGCAAAGGTTTGAAGAACCTGAAATTAAGGTGTTTACCGAAAAAGATTTCTTTAATGATCAGAGGGAGAACTTTTATGGAACAGCCCTTTCTATAAAACTCCCTTTTTGGGACAGAAAAACCGGACAAATAAAACGAGAAATAGCAGAAACTGAACGGCTCGGCTATGAGCTCAAGACCCAACAGCTTGAACTTTCGGGTAAGTTAACACGGAGTTATCAACATTTTCATCACTTAAAAAGATTAGAAAAAGAATACCGTAAAGGCTTAGAGGAAGCGGAAGGATTTCTGGATTTGACAATCAAAGGGTTTTCTGTCGGTGAATCAAACATCCTCTCTCTTATTGACGCATACGAGACCTACTATGACAGCCAATTGCGATATTTAGAAATTCTCAAAGATTTATGGCTTGAATACAGTGAAATCAGATTTGCGGCAAATATTATCGTCAATAAAACATATTTGGAAGATTTAAAATAAGAAAGAGGATTAACATGCTCTCATCATTTATAAGATTTTCGTTAGTGCAAAGATTAATGATTCTATTGTTTGGGATCTCGGTCATAGGGATAGGGTTGTGGTCATTTCAAAAGCTTCCTATTGACGCTTTTCCGGATATTTCTTCTCCTCAAGTGCTGGTGATCGTTAAAGCCCCGGGTATGTCACCGACGGAAGTTGAGCAAAGGATTACCGTCCCCATTGAATTGGAGATGCAGGGCATCCCTAAACAACAAATTATGCGTTCAACAACTAAGTATGCCTTAAGTATCGTGACCATGGATTTTGAAGATGATACCGATATTTATTGGGCTCGCCAGCAGGTTACCGAGCGATTAAATCAGATTTGGAATGATTTACCGTCTGGTGTTGAGGGCGGGTTAGCGCCAATTACTACACCTTTAGGCGAAATATATATGTATCAAGTCAAAGGGGATAAATATGATAATAAGGAGTTGCGTCGAATTCAAGATTGGATCATAAGACCCGCATTAAGAACAGTCCAAGGAGTTGCGGATGTCAATTCATTAGGTGGTGAAGTTCAGGCCTATGAAGTGGTGGTAAAGCCGGAACTGTTAGTTGAGCATGGTTTAAGTATAGATGAAGTCGAGCAAGTCTTACAGCAAAACAACCGAAATGCAGGTGGAGACCGAATCAACAAAGATGACGAAGTCATTTTAATCCGGACAGTTGGACAATTAAGAAACATTGACGATATTGACAATATCACGGTCAAAACCTATGCCGGACAGCCGATTAAAATTAGGGATATCGCAGAAGTCAAAATGAGCTCTCTAACACGATATGGGGGTGTCACAGCCCATGGTCAGGGTGAAGTTGTAACCGGACTTGCATTATTGCGAAAGGGTGAGAACAGCCGGACAACTGTCGACGGCATTAAGAAAGCCTTGGAGGATGTAAAGAAGACTCTCCCGGAGGGGGTTAGTATTGTCCCTTTTTATGATCGAAGTGATTTGGTTAAGGAGGCAGTTGGTACAGTTAAAACTGCGTTGGGTGAGGCTATCGTTTTGGTTTTCATTGTTCTTATCATTATGTTGGGGAATCTTCGTAGTGCGCTGGTTGTTTCCTTGGTTTTACCTTTGGCTGTTTTATTAACTTTCTTTTTAATGAAGATATTTAATATTTCAGCTAACTTGATGTCTTTGGGAGGGATCGCCATTGCTATCGGTATTTTGGTCGACTCATCGATTGTTATTGTTGAGAATATCCATACCCAGCTTAGCCAAGCACCTAAAGGCGTAAGTAAGCTTCATTTAATTTATCGAGCAACGATGGAAGTCGCCGTGCCTGTGATCGCCGGTGTTGCGATCATCATTGTAGTCTTCTTGCCCTTGTTTAGTTTGACTGGTTTAGAAGGCAAGATGTTTACTCCGCTGGCTGTCACCATTTCATTTGCAATGGCGGGAGCTTTGTTCTTGTCTTTAACTGTGATCCCGGTACTTGCCAGCCTTATTATGCGTGAAGGGCATGCAGGGGAAGCAAAATTATTAACATTCTTAAAAAAAATCTACAGACCAGTTGTGGGTTGGGCGCTAAAACAGCGTTTAATGGCTGTTGGTATTGCAGTTGCCATGCTTATAGGCGCGGGTTGTCTTTTTCCTTTGATCGGCAAGGAGTTTATGCCACTCATGGATGAAGGATCAACGATCATTATCATTGAGAAGACTCCCACAATTACTTTAGAGAAATCATTGGCTCTCGATGAATTTTATCAAAAAGCCATGATGGAAATCCCTGAAGTCACGGGCGTAGTATCCCGAACCGGGGCGGATGAACTTCGTTTGGATCCGATGGATCTTTACCAGACGGATAATTTTATCCTTACAAAACCACGCTCAGAATGGAGTATGCACCCTAAAGAGATGGAAGGTAAGCTTAGAGAAAAACTTGCCAAGTTCGAGGGGATTAACATCGCCTTTACGCAGCCCATTGATATGCGCGTCTCTGAGATGCTAACGGGGGTAAGGGCAGCCATTGCCATTAAGATTTTTGGCGATGATATGAGTATGCTTGAAGAAAAGGGCATGGAGATCGAAAGGTTAGTAAAAAGTATTAAGGGAGCCATTGATGTTTTTAGCACCAAACTCTCTGGACAAAAATATTTACAGATAGAGATTATTCCGGAAGCAATTGCCAAATACGGAATTAATGTTGAAGATATCAATCAAATTGTAGAAGTCGCCGTTGGAGGCCGTGTCGTCACTGAGGTCATCGAAAAAGACCGCAGGATCGATGTTCTTTTGCGATATCCGGAAGAGGCAAGAACAACATTAAAAGCAGTCTCGACATTGTTGGTCAAGACACCTTCCGGGAATAAGGTTCCATTGAATTTATTGGCCAAAATAAAAGAAGCAGACGGGCCTTTTCAGATTGAACGAGAATCAAATAAAAGACAGGTGATCGTTCAAGCGAATGTGACAGGCCGGGATGTGGTCAGTTTTGTCGATGAAATACAGGATAAAATTGAACGGGAAATTAAACTGCCGAAAGGATGGTTTATTACCTATGGGGGGCAGTTTGAGAATCAGCAGAGGGCCGCGAAAAGGCTCGCCCTCGTTGTTCCGATTTCAATTGCCTTAATTTTTCTTTTATTATTTACAACGTTTAGATCAACACGACAAGCCTTTTTGATCATACTCAACATTCCGTTTGCCTTAATTGGTGGAATTGTTTCGTTGTATATATCCGGTCTGTATTTATCGGTACCGGCCTCTGTAGGTTTTATTGCCTTATTTGGGGTTGCCATTATGAACGGGGTGGTTATGGTGTCTTATTTTAATCAGCTTCGTGCGCTTGATTATGACATCCTTACTGCCGTTAAAGAAGGGGCTGAACGCCGCTTGCGGCCTGTATTAATGACAGCTTCCATTGCTATCTTAGGATTGGTACCTCTTTTAATGGCGCAAGGCCCTGGATCAGAATTGCAAAGGCCCTTGGCTGTCGTTGTAATCGGAGGAACAATTACTTCTACCCTTCTGACCCTTATCCTTTTGCCTACATTATATGCTTGGGTTGAAGGAAAAATATCAAAAGCTAGAAAATAAAGGAGAAATTCATGAAAATATTAAAACTTATTGTTCATAAAAGTTGTCAGCAGGAACTTTCCGACAAGTTAAAAACGAGTGGTTGCGCTGATAATTTTACATTCACCCATGTGGAAGGGCACGGCATTCCAGAAGAAAACAATCCGACGCTTTCGATTGAGGATTTAGTTGTCGGGTATATCCCGAAAATATCTGTTGATATTCTTGTTGATGAATCTAAATTGAAAAACTTATTAGACACAGTGCAATCTATAAAAGGAGTTAAAGGTCAGGGTGTTTATTGGGTTGTTTCCGCTGATCGTTTTGGGGAACTTTAAGTAATTTTAGAATATAATGTATGATTAACTATATAGAAAGGATTCTGATGAAAAGAAATTGGTATTTTATGGTATTTGCAATTCTTTTGTTTTATCCGACCTTGGCTTTCGCGCACGGCATGTCGGAATCAGATAAACAGAGGATTCTAAATGCAGACTTCTTGGAATTTTTGTGGTTAGGTGCAAAACACATGGTTACAGGGTATGACCATCTTTTATTTTTGTTTGGAGTTATATTCTTTCTGACGAAATTCAAAGAGATTGTTAAGTTTGTAACTGCCTTCACACTTGGTCACAGCATTACGCTTATCTTTGCGACTTTTTTAGGTATAAAGGCCAATTATTATTTAATCGATGCGGTCATTGCGATGACTGTTATTTATAAAGCATTTGATAATATTGGCGGATTTAAGAAGTATCTTAATATGAATTCACCAAATTTATTAAATGCTGTGTTTGGTTTTGGGTTGATCCATGGCTTTGGTTTATCAACCCGCCTTCAACAGCTTCCATTGGGTGATCATAGTCAGCTTTTGTGGAAGATTATTTCGTTTAATATTGGGGTTGAGTTGGGTCAAATTGCCGCGCTTGTTGTTCTTGTGGGGTTATTGGCGATTTGGCGTAAGCGGCCATCATTCCAGCAGTTTAGCATTGCCGCGAATGGTTTATTAATGTGTGTTGGGATATTGCTTTTGTTGTTCCAATTACATGGATATTTGCATACTAAATATTCAGAGGAGTTTGGTTTTAATCAAGATGGACATATTCACCACCATCAGGATATGGATGAACAGGTAAATTAATAATACTAAAAAAGGAGAAAATATGAAGATTACAACAATTGCTTTGTTTTTAAGTTTGATATTCGCGCCGCAGTTACTTTGGGCTCACGGTGATGGTCATGGGCCAGAGTTAACTTCAGAAGATGTAGCGAATGTAGGGCAGGTAAGTCTTAAATATCTTGTGAAAGATAAGCTGATTGCAAAGTCCTGGGGATCGGATTCTGTCAAGTTAACGACGAGCGAAATGCAGGTTATTGACGGAAAGAATAGGTGGGTGCTTGTTTATGAGAATCCATCCGAAACAGATGTAACAAAAAAGATGCTTAAAATCTTACTTACGCCTTCTGGCAGGTTTGTATCCCATTCGTTCTTAGAATAAGAAATGCAAGCAAGGTTAGCTGGCTAACATAGAGATTCTCTTTGTGCTAGTCAGCTAATTTGAAGAAAGATTAAGGAATGAGAATAATTTTTATTTTAAATCGGCTGAAAATTATATAAAGTATATTGAAAGATTAAAATAATCTATGGATATGCTCACAATTTTTGGTTTATTTGCGGTAACAGCAATGCTCATCTGTTACGCTTTAGAAAAGCGTAGCCATTGGTTCATTCTTGGATTTGCTGGCTCATGTGCTTTGGGATCTATTTACGGGTTTCTTCAAGGGGCATGGCCATTTGGAATCATTGAAGCTGTTTGGGTTATTGTTGCTATGAAACGTTGGCGTTCACAAGCTGGACAAGTCAAATAAGAGAAAGTTATCTATTTGGAGAAGGTGATGGAATTTGATTCGAAACATCATTGGGGAAAAGTCTATCAAGATAAAGAACCTGGGCAAGTCAGCTGGTATCAATCCTATCCAAGAGTTTCGCTAGATATGATTGCTTCTACTAAGATAAGCTTAAATAAGAAGATTATAGACGTGGGAGCTGGAGCCTCTGTTCTTGTTGATAAATTACTTGAGATAGGATTTAAAGATATTACTGTTTTAGATATTTCTTTAAAGGCAATTGAATACTCTCAAGAAAGGCTTAAGCAAAATGCTTCTAAAATAAAATGGATAGAGGCTGATATCACAGACTTCGAACCTCCGGAACAATATGATTTATGGCATGATCGGGCGGTTTTTCATTTTCTGACCAATCAACAAGACAGAAAGAAGTATGTTTGTACTATGGAGAAAGCTGTCAAAGTTGGCGGACATGTGATTATGGCAGCTTTTGCATTAGACGGTCCTCTAAAATGTAGTGGGTTAGATGTGGAAAGATATGACTCCCAAAAAATGGAAATAGAGTTAGGGAGTTCTTTTGAATTAGTAAAATCCATTGATGAGGTGCATAAGACGCCTTGGGACAAAGAACAAAAGTTCACATATTGTTATTTTAAAAAAACAAAAGATTAAGACATGCATCGAAATATCAAACTTTTACTAACGTGTTCTATCCTTATTCATGGCGGAATTAATTTGCTGGCGCCTATATATGCCATCTTTATTAAGAAAATCGGCGGCTCAATTCTAGATGCCGGACTAACAATTGGTTGTTATGCTATTTTAAAAGGGGTTCTGTATTTTATTTTTAGAGGTTTAAAAGAAGGAAAATTTAGCAGAAAGCTGATGATTAGTTTAGGTTATTGTTTATTCTTTGTGGCGTATGTCTTGTATATGTTTGCTGCAAATGTTTGGTTTGTGCTTGGCATACAGGCAATCTTGGCCATCGCTGAAGTTATTATTAATCCATCTTGGAGTGCAGTCATTGCCAATGCCCTTGAGCAAGGTAAAGAAAGAAGAATTTATTCTGATTTTTATGGATACAGATCTATCTTTGAAGGTATAGCTGCTATCGCAGGTGGCGTCTTGGCTTCTTCTTTGGGTTTTGATGTGTTATTTGGTCTTATGGCAGGACTAGCATTATCAGCGGGAATATTAGCGTTATTCTTAAAGGATTAGAAAAGAAGGGTGGAAGAATGGCAAAATGGATCATTCTATCTTTATTAATTCTAAGCTTGAGCGGATTTGCGGCCGTTGATGCGCATGCCCGCAGATCTAGTTATCACAGTCATTCCCATGCAAGAGGTCCGAGTTTCAATTTTAGATTTCCTCTGCCATCCTATAGAAGTCATTCAAGACAAGCTCAACAAATTCCAGTCTATTATAAAAAGCCAATCAATCAACAAAAGGAACGACCGTTACCGCGCGTCTATACCGTACAGAAACCATTGATTGATGACGCAAGAATTTATCGGCCCCTTGTCATTCGTAAGCAGAAGTCTTACCAGCCGGATTTTTACCGCTACGATAAAGAAAACGATCAGTATTTTGCACCAAATTTATTGCATGTGGGCGGGAAATTTGTTCTGACGCGTAGATCCATACCTATAGAGATCAATGGCAATATATTTTATTATAATGATGGCTTCTTCTATAAAGAGCTTGGACAAAACTTTGTAGTAGTTTCTCCTGTCATTAATTCCATTGTTAAGACTATCCCAAGAGCTAGAACTAGTGTCGGTACAGCTGGCCATTATGAACATAACGGTATTTATTATAAAAGAGTCCCCCAAGGCTACCAAGTAATTGAAATGCCTGAAATAATCTGATATGACGCTTAGAAGGCTATTTTATGCATAAAGAAACATCGCATAATAAATACTCGAAAGATTGTTTGGCAAAGTATTTCTTTAGCTTTAGGGGTAAAGCTTGTGTTCTTAACGTTAGGAGCCCTTGGTATTGTGACTATCTGGGAGGCGGTTTTTGCAGATATGGGTGTCGCTGTTCTTGTTATCCTTAATGCGGTATCGGTAAACAGACATAAGTTGCATTATAATTAATGAAAGGTTCTTTTATGAAAATATTCCTATGTTTATTAACCGTTATTCTACTTGCTTCCGGGTGTCAAACCTTGGGTGTTAGTAATGAAAAGATTATAAGAACTGCTGATATTTCGGTCGTAAAGGCTAGTAAATCGCACATTATTGATGTGGAAGTTGAACAAAATTTAGAAGGTATGTTCAGCGGGGTTCATTTTTATAATATTCTTGAGGGAAAGAATCGATACCTTTTAGTTTCTGGTTCTATTAGAAAACCTATAGGGTTCTCGATTGATCATAAGAAAATAAATGTTCGTTTCTTAAATGATGCGGGAGATGTCTTGTCAGAGAAAACAGACCGGATTTCTATATCACGTAGGCGTAGACCAATTGGGATTAAAGGAAAGTTTTCAATAAAGATTCCGTATGATATAAAAATCAAGAAATGTCTCATAGCTTTTGAGGAAAAATAATCTCTTTTATGATTTCAGTTTTTTTATATTTCAGTATACGTTAATCCATTTCTTGAATATTAATATTTTATAAAAAAATATTAAATTAATGTTGACTTTTAATTAAAAATAGTTGTTGACTTATTAAATTTATCTGATAAAATAATATCTAGAAATTGATAATTAATCAATTCTACCGATTCCCCCTTAATCGGTGGTAGTAAGAAGTAAAAGCCCCCGGTAACAAGTTGTGTTCTTTTTAAGCTTCCAGTTTGTGCGTTCGGAAGCGCCATATCAACGCTTGATCAATTTCTTTTCCCAAATGAAGAAGTTGAACTTGCAAGATGTATTTTTTGACAAGGAGGCCGCTTGTGCGCGCCATTCCACAAAGAATCCATATCTTGAAGTTCATTGGGGAACAAGGAATTGT
>CAYNTZ010000023.1:0-17225 GCA_964400365.1 uncultured Planctomycetales bacterium
AATCGCCTGGATTGCTTGGTTCTTTGCTGGTGGGCTTGTCCTTTGCCAGGGCCTTGTCGCGGGCGACAGGCAAACCATTGATAGAGGTTGACCACATAAAGGCTCATTTATATGCGTGTTTCCTGCGTTTAGGAGAACATGGTTTTTGTCCGTTAACCTCGCTGCCAGCAGTGGGATTGGTTGTTTCCGGAGGACATACCAGCTTATACGCGTTTGAAGATTTTAAACGTTTTAAATTATTAGGCAGCACCCGCGATGATGCTGCTGGTGAAGCATTTGACAAGGTGGCGCGTATCTTAGATTTGGGCTATCCCGGGGGGCCGGTGATTGACCGTTTGGCTAAGGAAGGTGTTAATGCAGAGATTGAATTTCCACAAGCTTTGCTTAAGGGGAGTTATGATTTTTCATTTAGCGGGGTAAAGACAGCGGTTTTGTATTACAAGCAAAAGCATGAGCAGGAGGCTGATTTTTCTAAGGCAAAGGTGGCGTATGCTTTCCAATTAAGCGTAGTTAAGGTTTTGGTGTCAAAAGCATTGGATGCGTGCCGCCGGCGGAAAGCTACAACCTTGGTCGTTGGCGGTGGTGTGGCGGCTAATTCGGCTTTGCGTTTATTGTTGCAGGAAGAATCTTTGAAAGCAGGTGTGAAGGTTTATTTTCCGCCCATGGCACTTTGTTTGGATAATGCGGCGATGATAGCTGGGCTGGGTTTCCACTGGCGCCGTTGACGGATGGCTTTTATTTTGTTATAAAGAGATATCTTAACCCAAGGAGGTCAATATGGCCTTTAACCGCAAAGAAGTCAAGGAAGCTCCTGAAGAGAAGGTTATTGAAATTAACGCCCAAATGGATGGTTCAATGGCTTTTGCTGATCCTGTTAATTTAAGGATTAACGGACGGTATACCGGAAAGCTGGATACCCGAGGGACGTTGACGATTGGCGCTACAGCGGTGGTCGAGGCTAATTTGACAGGGGATAATATCATTGTTGCGGGTAAGGTTAAGGGGAATGTGATTGCTAAGAAAATGCTGGTGTTGATGCCAACAGCTGTCTTAAATGGCGATGTCACAACGCCTAAGTTGAATATTGTTGAAGGTGCCGTGTTCCAAGGCCGTTGCCAAATGTTTGATGATGTTTTAAGCGCGGAAGATTTAGCCCAGTATTTAGAGATTGATACTCCGTCCATTATTGAGTTAGCAATGAGCGGTAAGATTCCCGCAACCAAGGAAGGGGAGAATTGGAGATTTGAGCGGGTTAAGATTGACCAGTGGGCATCCTTAGGGAAGGTTAAATGATGAGCAGCCAATACATTACCGTACGTGAAACCGCCCAGGTTTTAGGTATTTCTGAAAAGAAGGTCATGGATTTGATTGAAGGCCATAAGCTGCAAGCCTACCGTATTGCCGACCAATTCCTTAGGTTGAAGCGCAATGAAGTGATGCAGATTCGTTCCGGAGGAAGCATTGTCAGTGAAAATGTCCAGCATGAGTATACGGTTGCGGAACGTATTAAGGACTTTTTTTATTTCAATGATTTCTACCTAATTGCCGTGGCCTTTATTGCGGTGCTGCTGTACGTGATATTTTTCACCTATTAAATTTTCCCCTTAAGAAATGCCTTGAATTTTCTGATGTTCTCGATTAAAATTAACCCTCATTTAAGTTGAGCCATGGCGGGGTAGCTCAGTTGATAGAGCATTCGGTTCATACCCGACAGGTCGGTGGTTTAAATCCACTCCCCGCCACCATTTTTATTTGCATTATTCATTCCTCATGTTAAGTGTTCAACCTAGGCGTATATTAACCCTCCTGATCATTTGCTACGCTTTTTTCTTTTTTGGTAATAGCCTATTAAGTTTGACTGACCCGGATGAAGTTTTCTATTCTTTGACCGCCAAAGAAATGATGGCGCGGGGTGATTGGTTGACTCCTTACATATTTGACCAGCCTCAATTTGAGAAGCCGATCCTGACGTACTGGTTGATAAAGGCCTCCTTCCATACCTGGGGGATTACGCCTTTTTCCGCGCGTTTCTTTCCAGCCTTGTTTGCTACCTTAGGCGTTATTGGTGTTTATTTGCTTGGGTTACTAGGTTTTAAAAATGAGCGTAAGGCCTTTCTTGGCGCGGTGATCTTGGCTACGTCGGGCTTATTTGTGGTTATGGGCAAGACAGTGTTCACGGATATGGTCTTTACTGTCCTTATTTTATATGCCTTATTGAGTTTTCTTTGGGGTTTTGTTGACCGGCGCTATCAATCAGCTGGTATTATTGGTTTTTATGTTTTTGCAGCATTAGCTACGTTAAGCAAGGGGCCATTGGGCTTGTTAATTCCTGCTGCGATTGTTTTCCTTTTTTTGCTTTACTGTCGTCAATTGGCCGTTCTAAAAAACAGCTGGTTTATTACGGGTTTTGTTATTTATTTAGGCCTTGCCTTGCCGTGGTACCTGTACATGTTTAGCCATTATGGGCAGGGTTTTGTCCAAGAATTTTTTTATAATGATCATTGGCGAAGGGTCATTGAAGCAGAGCATCACGGTAATGACCGTTGGTATTTTTATCCCATCTCGATGCTTTTGGGTCTTTTCCCTTGGAGCCTGTTGCTTGGCGCGGCTTTTGTTTTTCTTTATAGGCGCTTAAAGTGGGATGTTTCTTTGATGGAGCATTTCTTATTGAGCTGGATACTCATTGTCTTTATTCTTTTTCAGACGGCACATTCTAAATTAGTTAGCTATATCTTGCCTCTTTTTCCAGCCTTGGCGTTATTGACGGCCCATTATATTGATGAGCAGTTAATTATCTTGGAGGGAAGGCGCCGCTTGAGGCTGTATATTTTAATTACAGCTGGGGCTTTGGCGGTATTGGGTGTCAGTGTTTTTGCTGGCTTTAGCTTTTATGACCAGTACATGACCTCAAAGGTGCCGGTTTATTTTTTATCAGCTAGCTTAATCGCGTTGGCGGGTATTGCCATTACCTTAGTGTTTAAGGAAAAATTGCGGGCTGGCATGTTTTTGATAGCCATGGTTTTTCTGCCTATTTTTTGTTCGGCGTTTTTGATGCGGCATGATATTGAGCCGTATTTTTCTTCTTATGAGGCCTGTCAGTATTTGCCTCATCGGGCGGCAGCTCCAACGGTTATATTGACCTCAAAACCATATGCCCGGGGGGTTCGTTTTTATACAGGGCAGGATATTGCGGTGATGAATATTAATGGCGGGAATTATTTTAGTTCTCATCCTATCCCTATTCTTGATACGGACCAAAAGGTGACGGATTTTCTAAAAGCGCAGGGGATTTCATTTGCTGTTTTAAAAAAGAAGCAGTATGAACATCTTTTAACTATTGTGAACGATCAATACAAGGTGGATGTGCTTAAGGTTTCAGGGTATAACTATGTTCTTAGAATTGAAGTTTTAGGCCAATCGTAGTAGGATATGTCCATGAAATATGTGTTGTTGTTTTGTTTAATTTGCCCAAGCCTTAGTTTTGCTAAACCTGCGGAGGAGATGTTTATCTCCCTGCGTAAGCAGCAGGAGGCGTTGGTGTTGAAGGTTTCTAATTCAGATACCCTGCTTCTTGAAGATAATCAACGGATCAAGTTGATCGGTGTTGAGTCTATTGGGCTGCCTTCAAAGAAATATGTTGAGCGTGACGAGAAAGGGAATATCATTGAAGCGCAGGTTGATGCCTTTGTTTCCTTGGAAGATCAGGCTATAGTTTTTGCGCAGGATTTGCTTGAGGGGAAAAAGGTTAGGCTTGAGTATGATATACAGGCCACTGATGCTAATGGGCATCGATTGGCTTATGTGTACCTGCCTGATGGGCGTTTGGCTAATCTTGAATTATTGCGCATGGGTTTTGTCCATTTAAGGATTAGCCCGCCTAACCTGAAGTATGCGGATCAATTGCGTGCGGCCTACCAGGAAGCCAAGAGGGAAAAGCGCGGGGTACAAGGCGAGTAGTTTTTGCATGAAATTAAATCAAACTGTCCTATCGTTTATTCGTCACCACCAGTTAATTAAAGCAGGGGATCGTGTTGTTGTGGCTGTTTCCGGTGGGGCTGATTCCATCGCCTTGGCGCATTTATTAATCAAGGCGCGGGCGCAATTAGGCATTCAGCTCTATTTAGCCCATTACAATCATCGTTTAAGAAAATCTGCTGATGTGGATCAGCGTTTTGTGGAACAATTTGCTAACCGCCTCCAAGTGCCGTTGGCTGTTGGGGTTCGGGCTGATGCACTAAAAGCTGGTTTGATGCCGGAAGATGAGGCGCGCAAGCTGCGTTTGAATTTCTTGATCCAAACAGCTCGTCGCTTAAAGGCTCATTCCATTGCCTTGGCGCATACAGAGAATGATTTGGCTGAAACGGTGCTGATGCGTTTAATCCGGGGGGCAGGCCTCTATGGGCTGCGCGGGATTTTGACAATGCGTGATATGCAGGGGGTTTCATTTGTTAGGCCCCTGATCCAGGTTAAGCGTGCAAGCATTGAAGCGTATTTAAAAGAGCAGGGGCAAGTGTTTCGTACGGACAACACAAATTTAAAGCCCGTTTATTTGCGTAATAAGATACGGTTGAATTTATTGCCATCATTAGCCCAAGGGTATAATCCTAATATCACCAGCGTGTTAACGGACATTGCGTCAATTGCCCAAGAGGATTATGATTTTCTCTTCCAAGAAGCACAGAAACGTTTTAAGGAAAATGTTGTAAGAAAAAAGCAAACGGTTAAAATAGCATTGGCTAAAATAAGCCGTGAACACCCTGCCATGCAACGGCTGTTAATCCGGATGATGTATGAATCATTAACCCAAGATTCATCGGCACCTACCTTTGCGCATATGCGTGCTGTTGGCGACTTATTAGGGGTGAAGGTTAAAAGCGGTAGGGTGTCATTAGCTAAAGGGCGTTACGCCGTTAATACAGGTCAGTATTTGGAAATATCATGATACGGTTTATCTTAATTTTATTATTGGTTGCTTTTTCAGCTTCTTTTTCAGCATTGGCCGCGGATGAGCCGAGTGGTTTAGTTAAGGAACGTTTTGAAAATGGCAAGCCAAGGTCAGAGAAGACCTACCGCAACGGCAAATTAAATGGCCCTTTTCGTGAATTTTACCCTAATGGCAATCTTTTAAGTGTGGGTTCTTATAAGGATGGGCAGCTTCAAGGGACAAATAAAGCTTATTATGAAAATGGGTCTGTGTTCTTCGAGAAAAATTTTGTTAATGGCCAATTACATGGGACGGCGCGTGAATACTATGAGGATGAGCAGATAAAATCCATTGAGAATTATGTTTATGATACGCTTAATGGATTAAATCAATATTATTTCCCAAATGGCAACTTGAAGATGGCGATGAATTTTAAGAATGGCAAATTAAGCGGTATCAGCCGTGAATATAAAGAAGATGGCACTTTAAAGAATGAAATTAATTATGAGGATGACCATATCGAAGGTGTTTCTAAGGAATACGCCGAGGATGGTAGTTTATATGCCCTTTGGAATTATAAATTGGGGCAAAAGGAAGGGATTTCTAAAACTTTATACAGCAGTGGCCAGACAGAATGGGAGATGAATTTTAAGGATGGTAATATAGAAGGTTTAAATAAGAAGTATAGCCGGGATGGTAAGCTTTTGGTTGAGGCTAATTATAAGAATAATGTTTTTGATGGGGCGGTTAAGGAATTTTTTCCAAGTGGCAAATTAAAAAGTGATTGTGCTTATGTGGCGGGTAAGAAGGAAGGGCTTTGCCGGGAATTCCGTGACGATGGGAACCTATGGATTGAATGGTCTTATAAGAATGATTTAAAAGAAGGGGAAGCTAAGGAATACGCACGGCAAGGGTTTTTGTGGATGGTGGTAACCTTTAAAGGAGATGTTAAGACGGGGGCGATGAAGGAGTTTTATGATAATGGCGTCCTTAAGCAGCAATGGGATATCGAGGCCGGCCAGCAAAACGGTCCGAGCAAGTCATTTTATAAGACGGGTGAGTTGATGACGGAAGAGAATTATGCGTATGGTAAATTAGATGGGTTAGTCCGATTATATAATAAGGATGGTAATTTATCTTATATTGATACCTATCAGGGTGGGGTGCGTTTGCAACGTCAGGGGCCGGAAGGCCAGCCGGGAAACAAATAATTATATTTTAATGTTATCAGTTTTATTGTTGGGAGGAGAAGTTACATGTCACAGCCTAATGTTAATATGACTAAGAAGCCTAATCGGTTAAAGCGTCCTGCTAATCCAAACGGTAATTTTTGGTTTTGGGTTATTTTAGGGTGCATTTTTGTGTTGTTGGCTGTTCAAGACAGCAAGTATACGGCCAAGGACCAGAAGCAATTAAGTTATGGTGAGTTTTATGCGTTGGTTAAAGAGAATGCCTCGACTAAAGCTATTAAGAAGGTGCAATTAACTGAAGGCCCTGAGAATAGCGTAAAAGGTGTTTTGGCGGATGGTAAGGAATTTCGGGTTAATGTCCCTCAGCGGGATGAAGAGCTGTTAAAGGCAATACGTGAAAATGTGGCTGATTTTAATGTGGTTCCGCCGGAATTATTTTGGAGCCAACTATTCTTCCAACTCATTCCTTTTATAGGTATTTTCTTGTTAATTTGGTTTATCTCACATCGGGGAAGCCAGATGGGGAATAAGGTTTTCTCTTTTGGTAAATCGCGCGCTCAATTAAGTGGTGGGAGCAAAATTACTTTTGCTGATGTAGCTGGTGTTGATGAAGCTAAGGAAGAGTTGCAGGAAGTTATTGAGTTTTTAAAAGAGCCTAAGAAGTTTGAGCGTTTAGGCGGAAAAATACCTAAGGGGGTTTTATTGGTAGGGCCTCCTGGGACGGGAAAGACCTTGTTGGCTAAGGCGGTGGCTGGTGAGGCGGGTGTGCCGTTTTTCTCATTGTCTGGTTCTGATTTTGTGGAGATGTTTGTTGGGGTTGGGGCCTCCCGGGTGCGTGATTTATTTGAGCAGGGCCGTAAAGCGTCGCTCACATCAGGCAAGGGGTGCATTATTTTTATTGATGAGATTGATGCGGTTGGTCGTCAACGTTTTGCCGGTATTGGTGGTGGTAATGACGAACGTGAACAAACGCTTAATGCCTTGTTGGTTGAAATGGATGGTTTTAATACGGTTAGCGGTCTTATCCTGATTGCGGCCACGAACCGTCCGGATACCTTAGATCCCGCATTGCTGCGTCCCGGCCGTTTTGACCGTCAGATTACGGTTGGCCTGCCGGATATTAATGGCCGTGAAGGAATTTTAAAGGTGCATGTGAAAAATATTAAATTAGGGGCTGATGTGAATTTGCGCCGCATTGCCCAACAAACGGTGTATTTTTCAGGGGCAGATTTAGCTAATGTATGTAATGAAGCGGCTTTATTGGCGGCGCGCAACAATAAAGAATCTGTTGGTATGGAGGAAATGTTATCGGCGGTTGAGCGCGTGACCATGGGGCCGGAGAAAAAGAATAGGGTTACCTCCAAGAAGGAAAAGGAAATGACGGCCTACCATGAGGCAGGGCATGCGTTATTATCTATCCTGCTAGATGAGGTTGATTCATTCTCAAAAGTATCCATTATTCCTCGAGGGATGGCGGGTGGTTATACCTTAACTCCCCCTAAAGAAGATAAGCATTATATGTCGAAAAAAGAATTAAAAGGGATGATGGTTGTCCTCTTAGGTGGTATGGTTGGCGAGGAAATTTACATGGGAGATACTTCAACTGGTGTTTCTAATGACCTTCAACGAGTATCCCAGATTGCCCGCAGCATGGTTTGTGCTTATGGGATGGGTGATAAGCTTGACAAATTGGCTTTTGGTAAGCAAGGCCAGCAAATGTTCTTAGGCCGTGATTTATTTGAAGAAAAGAATTATAGCGAAGAGACTGCCCGTAAGATTGATGATGAAGTGCATCATTTAGTGCATGAAGCACATGACAGGGCCAAAAAATTATTAACAGGTAACCGTGATAAATTAGATGCCTTGGCTAAGCGCCTGGTTGAAAAAGAAACCATCGACATTGAAGAAGCCAGGGTGTTGCTTTCTATGCCGGAACCTCAATTAAATACGCTAGGGGATGCTCCTAAGGAATGATCAAACGACGTCATTATGACCTTTGTGCCAGGCAATTCCGGATGCATTTAGGGCAGGACACAAAGATAATGGCTATTGTTAATTGTACGCCCGATTCATTTAGCCAAGACGGCAGACTTTCCCGTAACGGCGCTCTTAAGCCTTTGTTAACCTATGCGTTGGGTTTACTTGAACAGGGGGCGGATATCCTGGATATTGGAGGGGAGTCGACCCGTCCTGGTGCGCCCGCAGTTGCGTTAAAAGAAGAATTGCGCCGTGTTATTCCGTTGATTGAGGCGCTTGCGTTAAACAAGAAAGTCATGATATCAGTAGATACCACAAAACCCCAGGTGGCTCGCCAAGCCTTAGCCGCGGGGGCGTGCATGGTTAATACTATTTATGGGGCCAGGCCGGCCCCAGGTTTACTTAGGGCGGTTAAGGAGTATGATGCGGCGATTGTTTTGATGCATGCGCGTGGCACGCCTAAGACAATGCAGCGGCAGGCGAATTATAAAGATTTGATGGGAGAAATTTCCCGAGAGTTGATTCTAACGGTTGAAAAATGCTTGGAGATTGGCATAAAGAAAGATAGAATCATTTTAGATCCGGGAATTGGTTTTGCAAAAAACACTGCGGATAATTTACGCATTATTAATCAGCTGGGTGTTTTAGCAAAAAAAGGGTTTCCTGTTTTATTGGGGCCATCGCGCAAATCGTTTATCGGCCAGGTCTTAAATTTGCCTGTGCAGGATCGTTTGATGGGGACAGCTGCGGCAGTTAGTGCTGGTATTGTGCAGGGGGCTCATCTGGTTCGGGTGCACGACGTCAAACAAATGAAGGAAGTGGCATCTTTGACAGATGCGATTGTGAATGCTCATGCCTGATTTAATTTTCTATGTTATTAAAGCGACCATTGAAATCCTGATCTTATGGATTGTCTTTTACCGTATCTTGTTGTTTTTTGAAGGTACGCGTGCGTTTCAAGTCCTTAAAGGTATTACGTATTTAATTATTGCATTATTGTTATCGCAATTCCTTCAATTTGAGGTGCTCAATTGGTTGTTAAGGCACTTCTTTTCGATTTGGATTATTGTCATTGTTGTTATTTTCCAACATGAATTGCGTTCGGGGTTGGCTCGTTTGGGGCAGCAGCATTTATTTGCAATGGCTTTAGGGGAAGTTGAGATTGAAGCGATTATTGATGAGATTACGGATGCCGTCTATAAATTATCTAAACGCAAGATTGGCTGTTTAATAGCCATTGAGCGGGAGATGAAGTTAAACATGTATATTGATAGCGGGATTAGCCTTGATGCGAAGGTTTCTTCTGCGTTATTGCAAAGCATTTTTATGCCTTCAGCGCCGATGCATGATGGCGGGGTGGTGATTCGTGGGGAGCGTATTATTGCAAGCTCTTGTTTATTTCCTTTGTCGGATAACCCTACCGTCAATAAGACTGTTGGTACGCGCCACCGGGCAGCATTGGGCTTAAGTGAACACACCGATGCCTTGGTTGTGCTTGTTTCTGAAGAGACCGCCCAGGTCAACGTGGCGTATAACGGCCATTTTACTGAAATAAATGACCAAGACCATTTTATACGGTTATTGCGTGAGAACCTGGTTCCTAAAAACAAGGTTAAGAAATGAAAAATTGGCTTCAATCCAATCTAATGCTTAAAGCGATTTCCTTGGCCTTGGCGATTATCACATGGTTTTATGTCAAGGGCGGCGATCTTTTAGGAAAGTAATTTAGAAGTCATGCC
This sequence comes from uncultured Planctomycetales bacterium, assembly GCA_964400365.1. GTDB lineage: Bacteria > Omnitrophota > Gorgyraeia > Zapsychrales > Fredricksoniimonadaceae > CAYNTZ01. The sequence continues at coordinate 9,831 of CAYNTZ010000023.1, forward strand.
TAAGCTCGGAATCAATATTGATCATGTTGCGACCTTGCGACAAGCCCGTCGGGAGAATGAACCTGATCCAATTGCGGCTGCGCTCATTTGTCAGCAAATGGGGGCTAATAGCATTGTAGCGCATCTACGTGAGGACAGGCGCCATTGCCAAGACGGCGACATCATCCATTTGCGTAAAGAATTAAAAATACCTCTTAATTTAGAAATGTCGCTTAATGATAGTATTGTGAAGGTGGCTTTGGCCGTAAAGCCCTATCAGGCTACCCTGGTGCCCGAGAGGCGTGAAGAAGTAACCACGGAAGGTGGTTTAGATGTTGCTGGGCAATTGGTGAAGGTTAAAAAGGTCGCCGGGCAATTGAAGGCTAAGGGGATTGTAGTTAGTTTATTCATTGATGCGGATAAAAAACAGATTGATGCAACCCATGCCATGGGGGTTAGCATGATTGAATTGCATACAGGCTCATATGCACGTGCTTTTGCTAAGGGCAAGGCGGCTAAGGAGTTGGCGTTAATTAAGAAAATGACAGCGTATGCCCAAAGCTTGGGGATTGTGGTCAACGCTGGGCATGGACTTAATTATGAGAATACCTATGCGATTGCTTCTATTCCAGGTATGGCTGAATTAAATATTGGGCATTCAATTATCAGCCGTGCTGTCTTTGTTGGTTTGCCCCAAGCGGTAAAGGAGATGCTTGCCTTGACGTCATTGCGAGGTATTAAACGATGAAACAACTAATGATATGATTATTGGCCAAGGTATTGATATAGTTGATATTGCCCGCATTAAGCAAGCGATTGAGCGCCAAGGCCAGGCCTTTATTAAGCGCGTTTTTACCCCCGATGAAATCACCTATATAGCTAAACATAAATTTCCGTATCCCCATTATGCCGGTCGTTTCGCTGCCAAGGAAGCTATTTTTAAAGCGATGGGAAATCCAAAGCTTTCTTGGCAGGATATTTCTATCGTTAATGATGCGGAAGGTAAGCCGGTCTGCCGTTATAAGAATAAGAATTATAAACATCGCATTTTGATTTCTATTTCCCATGAGAAGAAATATGCGGTTGCCCAAGCCATTATTGATGCGTGACGCCGCTTATTTAATAGTTGTTGTTTTTGCGCTCATCTTTTTTTATTTATTTCATACGCCTGTCTTGTTAAGTGAATCGCTTTGGCCTGATGAAGCGCTTTATGCATGGATAAGTCAGCAATTTTCAATCAACCCTACCGCAATTTTATCTCAGGAAGCCTTAGCATATCAACCGCCGTTTTATCCAATTATTTTATCGATGGGGAAATTTTTAGCAGAAGGATTAATGGGGTATCATGCGGTGTCCCTGATTATTGCTTTAGGGGGGATTATCGGCATCTATTTATTGGGGAGGATATTTGTTAATGGCTTTGTTGGAGCATTTGCTGCTCTTGCCTTATCGTTAAATAATCATTATTTTGCCAGTGCTGGGCGCATTTTAACGGATATTCCGTTATTGGTTGCGGTGGTGTTTTTTATGTGGGGGTTAATTAGTTGGGCTCGGTGTGGGTTTTCTTTTTCCAAGGGGGTGTTGGTTGGTATTTTAGGGGCAGCAGCTTTGTTGATTAAATGGCCTGGGGCCTTATTAATTATCCCGTTAATTTATTATTGCACTACTGTTTCTTTGAGTGTGCCGTTAGTGCGTCGATTTAGGCTGACGCTCATTCCGTTAAGCATGATATTGATAGCGGCGATGATTTTACTTTATTTAAGCTGTTGGCGTTTTGGTGAGGCGTTACCTAACTGCTATGTTTTTAAACATGCTTTTATTAAGCAGTCTCCGTATTTTTATGCGCTTAGTTTTACAAAGCTGATGGGGTCTGTTTGGATGAGTGTTTTGTCGATTGTCGGCATATTATTTATTTTGTTACAAAAAGATGCTAAATCTTTAAGGGTTTTATTGGTGTGGGTCTTTTCATTTGTGTTGGTGTTTTCTTTTGCCCAAGAAAAGCAATTGCGTTATGGGCTTATATTCTTACCAGGGTGTTTATTATTAGCTGGGATTGGGGCGCACAGGTTAATAGCAGTTTTGCTGCCATCTTCTTGGATGCCAATAGCGCAGTCTTTTGTATTGGTGATGGCTGTTTGTTTAGGTTTATGGCATGTAAAGCCATTGATTCAATCACAGGATAATAAAATATTAACCTATACCGGTTTTCGGGAAGCGGGTGAGTGGTTGTTGCATAATGCTAAAAATGCTCAGATTTGGGTTGGTTCGCAACGAGCGATGCGTTATTATACGGGCATTAATTTTAACCCTCTTCCGCCGTCATTAGATACCCTTGTTGATACTGGCAAGGTGTTTATGGTGGTGGATCTTTGGGAATATACGCAACCTGGTTGGGTTTATCCGCTGACACAGGAAAAGCTTGATTATTTATCAGGGCAGGGATTTGATTTAGTGAAGGTTATTTATAAGCCTATGTTTTTATCGCAAGGAAGCGATAGTAGACAGGTTATTCCGGTTATTTGGATATTTGAAAAGAAATCTTAGTTATGAATCGCCAACTTTGGTTTATTGTTATTTTTGCGTCAATATTGTTTATGATGATCGTAACTGATTTACAGATCATCCACAACTGCATTTTAAGGGGGGATAGGTTATTCCTGGGGTCTAATTCTTTTCCTGGTAATCAATTTATGCCTTTAGGCCCATACTTAAAAGGCATACGGCGTGCTGGTTATTATTCAGATGCTGCGCCGCGTAACCCTGATGTTAATACGGCATTCATGTACACCCTGCAAAGGGCTCAATTTGCCTTAGTGCCGACGATGTTGGATCATTATACCCCTTTTGAGTATGAATATATTGTCTTGTATTTAAAGGATCCAAGATCATTGGAGCCAATACTGGGGTCGTTAAATGCCAAGGTTATTCTTAATTTAGATAAAAAGGTTGTTTTAATAAGGCGGGAATCGTGATTTTGATAATCCCATTTATTGTGGCTTTCTTGACGGGCATCTTGATTTACCGGGTTATTCACCGGCGCTATCCTTGGTCTGAGCCATTGGATATAATTGTCTCGTTTTGGCTTGGGATTGGAGCGTGTGCTTTAATTACTTTTTATACCATTGCGTTATTTAATGGGTTTAATCCGGTGATTATTCAATGCGTATTAATGGTGTTATTGATTGCCTTGTGTTTTTCCTGCCGTTTCCGTTCGTTGATGCCCGATGCTATGGTTAACAGGCTTGATTATGCGCTGCTTTGGGTAAAGTTTGCTCCAGTGGTGCTTATTGCTGGGGTTTTATTAAGCGGGTTAGCGTATAATAATCCTTTCGGTGATTGGGATGCCTGGTCGTTTTGGAACTTTCGTGCACGTTTTTTGGTTAATGCGGGCGATACTTGGCGGGATATTTATGCTTATGGTATACAAGCGAAGCACCCGTGGTTATTACCTCATTGGACTGTTTTTGGATGGGCGATGCTTGGAGCGGAATCAAACGCCTTTCCTTGTTTAAGCGCCCAACTATTCACCTTGGTGGTCATCGCCACTGTATTCTTTGCGGTGTTTGCCCTGGTTGGCCAAATTGGGGCGTCGTTGTTGGCTAGCGTGTGGCTTTTAAGTATTCCTTATTTTATGATTCATGGTATTAGCCAATACGCAGATATATTAATGGCGGGATTGATTGCCATTAATATGATGTTGTTATTGCGTTTGCGCAACGCCGTGTCAATTCAGCAGGCAATTACCTTAGGGCTGATGCTTGGTATTATGTGTTTTACCAAGGATGAAGGGTTGGTAGCGGCGGTAATTATGTTTTTTTTAATTGGCCATTTATTGCCATCATTCAGTAAGAACAAACAGTTTTATGTACCCTGTTTATTGTCAATTGGGGCAATTGGAGTTGGGGTTGTGTTTCAGAAGGTGTGGATGTGGCCAGCGCCACAAGGGGTTAATTCAATTGACTGGGGTCATTTGCTGGATATGGGGCGATGGGTTTTTATTTTAAAGTATTTTGTAAAGGTCTTTACACACTATTTGTACGGAGGGGTTGTGCTGATTCCTATTTTATTGTTAGTGATGTCTATCTATAGGCGATGGGATGAGGCTTCAGCGGTTATGGTTAAATTTTTGCTGATATTTATTTCCGTATTTTACCTACTTTATGTCTTGGTGCGGCAGGATTTAGAATGGCGATTATGGACGACCGCATACCGATTAACCTTTCAGCTCCTGCCATTATCGATAATTGTCTTGTTTTACCGCATTTTTGCTAAACGTTGATTTAAAGGTGGCGTTCGATGCTGCCGCTTAATTTCTCAGTTTGGCTGTTGATTTTGCCGGGAACACGTCCAAAGCAAACGCCTTGCGCTTCGTAAATAGCTACTTGATTGGTATCTACAAAACGTTGTTTGATGGCTTCCTTGGTTTCCATGTAACGCACCTTGCCGCCGCTGATGCCGGCTACGGTCACGCCGCTAATCCCTTGATTCAATAATAAGAATGCCCCTGCACCAACTTCTTTCCCGAAATTGACGTCATAGGCCGAGGAGTGGCCGCAGCGCACCAGATGCCCAGGCATAACGGCGCGGACTTCCGGAATTTCATTGATGCCTTTGACGAACATCTTGGCATCCTTCATGGCTTGGGGGATGGAGGGGTCTGCTTTTAAACGTTTGGTTAATTGCTGGCAGACATAATTACCAGCACCGGCTAAGCGTTTATGGCCAAAGGCATCAGCCGGTGAATTTTCATCGACGATTTCTGCGCCAGAGGCATCCTTAATCCCTTCAGCGACAATAATCATATAGGTGCCGGCATGCACATCGGATTTCATGATACGCTTAAAATAGCGTTGTTTCATGTGTTGGTAGAGGATATCGAAATCACAGGGGATCTCAGGGATGATGATGGCATCCGCTTCAGCTGCAACCCCGCCGCGAAAGGCTGTGTGTCCCGCATAGCGGCCAAAGACTTCCATGGTCAAGATGCGGTTATGGGTTTGGGCGGTGGTTTTTAAATCTTCCAAGAAGGTGGCAATGCGGTTAATGGTGGAATCAGCCCCGACGGAATAAGTTTGCAAGTCTAAATCCATGGTCTTAGGCGCATGCACGCATTTAATGCCTTGTTCGGTTAAATCAACCATGACAGAGCCGGAGTCATCTCCGCCGGAGATGATGAGACCATCTAGGTTGAATTTAGCCATTCCTTCCTTGATGCGTTGGTATTTGTTGGCATCATCGATTTTCTTAATTTTAACACGGGAATGCCCAGCTTCAGATCCAGCCCAATTAGCATTGATCAAATCCAGGCGCTCTTCGGTTAATTCAGTGAGTTTATCAAAATCAATCAAGTTATAAAGACCGGCATAGCCGTTAGGGATGACAAAACAGGAAGCGCCATGCGCGCGGGCCATGGCTGCTGCACCCTTGATTACGCCGTTTAAACCGCCACAATCTCCACCAGAAGTGATAATACCAATGCGTTTCATGTAATTCTCCGTATTTATTTCCCAAATGATTTAAGGGAAGTTGTATTAAATTAAGATGTGTAAAATATCATAGAAATTAAGGGGACACAATACTTAATTCGATTTGAATCTTGATTTGAATTAAGTATTGTGTCCCCCTAATTTCTGGGCCGAGGCTAGCATATCTTCGGCATGGGAGATGGCGATCTTGGTGGTGTTGGAGCCGCTCATCATTTGGGCGATCTCTTCAATGCGTTTTTTAGCTTCCAACAAGATCACATCCGTGGTGGCGCGGCCGGCTTTGACGGATTTAATCACCTTTAAATGCCGATCAGCAAAGGAGGCAATTTGCGGCAAGTGGGTGATGAGGATGACCTGGCGGTTTAATGATAGTTCTTTAAGTTTCTTGCCAGTAATGCTTCCTAAGCGTCCGCCAATTTGCGCGTCGATTTCATCGAAGATCAATACAGGGATGGGGTCAACATTGATTAAGGCCTTTTTAAGCGCCAGCATGACACGGGCGGCTTCACCGGAGGAAACGATTTGAGCCAACGGTTTTAAATCTTCGCCGGCATTAGGGCTGATATAGAAGGCCACCTTGTCAGCCCCGTCGGCGTCAAAATCTTTCTTTTCAAAGCGCACGTCAAATTTAACATGGTTAATGCCCAATTCCTTTAATTCAGCTTCAATGGTGGTATTTAAGTCTTCGCTGACTTTTTTTCTAGACTTGGTGATCTTGGCGGCGATCTTGTTTAATTCACCTTCTTGGGTCTTTAAGGCGTCGCGTAATTCCCGGTCACTATGTTCAAAGTTTTGGATTAGGTCTAGTTTTTCTTTAGCTTGCGTATAGAAGGCCTGGGCTTCAGCCAAGGAAGGGCCGTATTTACGTTTGATTTCCGTGTAAGCGTCGCATTTATCATTGATTTCCTGGGCGCTTTGCGGGTCAAAGCTCAAACTTTCCGCGTAATCGTTTAATTGGGCGCTTAAATCGCTAATCTGTTCTTGAATGCTGGATAATTGATCCAAAAGGGGAGCTGACTTTTCATCAATTTGGGTTAATGATTTTAGCGGTGAAAAAGCTTTACGCAAGAGCACCTCGGCGCCCGCATCTTCATCATTTAATAAGCCCATCAGGGTTTGAATATGTTCGTGTAATTTCTCGGCGTTGTTCAGTTTGGTTTGTTCCTGCAGCAGGATTTCGTATTTTTCTTCCACCAGGGGAACGGCTTCCAATTCCTTGACCTGATGGCTCAATAAATCCAAATCACGCTGACGGGTCTGGGCTATTTCAGCCAGTTGGCGCAATTTGCGTTGAGTGTCGGCATAGGCGCTAAAGGCTTTTGAATATTCATCCTTGGTGTTTTTAAAATCAATCAATTGGTCAAGAATGCCCAAATGATTTTCTTCAGCCAAAAGCATTTGATGGTCATGGGCGCCGTGGAAATCGATGAGGTTATTGCCTAAGGCTTTTAATTGGCCAACCGTAAGTGTTAACCCATTAACCTTGATTTTAGATTTGCCATCAGCCGTATGGGTGCGCTGAATAATTAAGTTGTCGTCTTCACTGGCAATAAATTCAGCAATGGTTTCATTGGCGCGTAATTTCTTATCACTGATATCAAAGACGGCTTCAATAAAACAAGGCTCTGCGGGGTTACGGATGGAGGAGGTGTCAATGCGTTCCCCTAAGGCTGAGCGCAGGGCATCAATCAAGATGGATTTACCCGCACCGGTTTCCCCAGTGAGGATATTTAAATGCTCATTAAATTCAATGGTGAGCTTATCAATGAGGCCAAAATTCTGGATAGTTAGTTGCGTCAACATAAAGTGCATTATCCTAGCAAAATGGTTAATATAAAGTCAAATAATATCCCTAAGTAAAAGACTTGAGTTTTGGAAACTCTTTTGATATATTAGAGCCCTTGTGCTGGCTTAGCTCAGTTGGTAGAGC
>CAYNTZ010000024.1:0-9302 GCA_964400365.1 uncultured Planctomycetales bacterium
AATCTTTTTTTGCTTGTGCTTTTTTATTCTCACTGAGTACATACTCAGTTACCATTAAGCCAAGTTCGTTAATCATGTCATCACATGAAAAACTTGTTCCGGAAACTTTAGGTGTATACCCACGTACAGCTATTTTTACATCTTTACTCTCAAAATGATGATTTAGCTGCCGATCAATCCAATTTTTATCTATCTGTATTTTTCTTTCCCAATCAATAGCCATACTTAAATTTTAATATTTACTATTCTTTCTGTTTTGCTCAATATCCCACAGTTATTAAAAAACATTTTTTTACAACATTATTGACATCTTCAAATACCCCTTGATATATTTTTTGAATACTTCTCTTTTATGGAATATTTTTTAGATAACCCAAATTAGTATAAGTAAAAGATTCTAAATATAATAAATAATAACAATGGTGTCGGAGGAGAGATTTGAACTCTCAAGGCTTTCGCCATGCGCTTCTGAGACGCACGCGTATACCAATTCCGCCACCCCGACAAAGATCCTTTGGTAACAGTCCAACAGTATAACCGCCTTAAAATTATCTGTCAACAAGAAGAGCTACCTGTTATAATTACCCCTTATGTTAAGCCTGTCATTTCAAACAATTTTAATAGCCGTTGCTCAGATTTTTGCCATGGGGGCTGTTGGTTTTTGGTTGGTGCGCCGCAACCATTTAGATGTCCAGGGCTTGAAGCTATTGTCTTGGCTTAGCATTAATGTTCTGTTTCCTTTTTTTATCTTTAATCAGCTGATTAATCATTTTGACCCAGCCCGTCAAACGCAATGGTGGGCATATCCATTTATTAACATTGGTTTATGCGTGACAGCATTAATCATTGCAGGGGGATTGTTGTTATTGTTGCGTCAGGGGCAGCGTCGTGAGTGGATGGCCGCATCCGCTTTCCATAATGCAGGGTATATCCCGTTAATGTTTGTCGCCTTATTGCCTGTTTATGAATCCCAGGCGCTTTCCCCTTATGTGATAGTAAGCGTTATTGGTTTTGATCTTTGCCTTTGGTCGTTGGGGGTGTGGTTAATAGCGTACCGCCAAAAATCGGTGATTAATTGGCAAAATTTCATTAATCCCCCAATTGCCGCAATGGTTATTTCTTTTGCTGTTGTTTTGTTAGGATTAAAGGATTTTTTGCCTGATTTAGCGCTTAAGCCTATGAAAATTATCGGTGATGGGGCCTTAGGGATTGCCATGTTGACCATTGGGGGGAATCTGGCATTGACATCGTTCCAGCAGATTCAATGGAAGAAGATTTCAGGGGTATTATTGATTAAGTTGGTCGCCTTACCGGTTGTAGCCTTGGTTTTCCTGCGTATTTTTCCACAAGAGCCAACATTTTCCCTGGTTTTAATGCTACAATCATGCATGCCGACATCGATCACAATATCAATTATTGCCCGTAACAGTGGTAACGATAGCCAAGATTTTATTAACCAGGTTATTTTTATCAGCCATCTGTGCTGTGCGTTGACGATTCCAATATTCTTAAGCTTATACGGTAAATTAATCCATTAATTATGTCAGTCATTGCCACTAATAAAAAAGCGTACCACAATTATAATCTCCTGGATAAATGGGAGTGCGGGCTGGCCTTAACCGGCGGGGAGGTAAAATCTTTGCGGGCGGGCGGTGCAAGTTTTACTGATTCCTTCGCGCATTTGGATAAAGGGGAGCTGTATTTATATAACCTGCACATTAACCCCTACGAGCAAGCCAGTTATTTGAAGACAGAACCGGCGCGGCCTAGGAAATTATTAATGAAAAAGGTGGAAATTAAGCGTTTAATCGGCATTATGACCCGTCAAGGGTTAACGCTTATACCGACGAAGATTTATTTTAACAGTCGAGGTTGGGCTAAGGTTGAGGTTGCGGTAGGTGAGGGCAAGAAGCTTTATGATAAGCGAGAAGATATAAAGACCAAGGGCATAAAGAGGGAAATGGACCGGGCGGTAAAGAACCGCCGTTAATTTAAGCATAGGACAGGTGACATGACGTATTTAGCTATTTGTGCGCTCATTGCTTTTATCACAGGTATTCCCTGCGCGCTGTTTGTGTTCTTTAATAAGCCCCGCAATATCACCAAGGTGATGTGGGGCTTATATAGTTTGGGTATTAGTCTTTGGGGTTTGGGTATTTTTCAATTCCTCGTCACTAAGAATCCAGATACAGTGCTTTTGATCAGCCGCTGCATCAACCATTCATCGATTTTTATTTCTATCTTTTTCCTTCACTTCACCTTGCTGCTAACAGGCCTGTACGAGCGAAAGAAGAAGGAGCTGTATTTTTATTATGGTATTTTTGCGGTTTATTCAGTGGTGACCTTGGCATATCCGTCGACCTTTATTCGTAGCGTATCGGCTAAGGGCGGATTTGATCTCTATCCGGATGCAGGGATCCTTTATTATGTTGTTCCTGCCTTGTTCCTTTATATGTGGATTTACGGGCTGGTGATCCTATACCGTAGCGCCAAAGAAGCTTCCGCCATGCGCCGTAACCAATACCTGTATCTTTTTTATTCTTCCTTGATTGGGATTGGCGGGGGATGTACGACCTTGTTCCTTATCTTTGACATTCCCATTTTCCCTTATGGGGCTATCATGGTGCCTCTGTATAATTTGGCGGTGGCCTACATTATCGTCAAGCATCAGCTGATGGATATTAGGATTATTATCCGCAAGAGCGTGGTGTATACGGTTTTGTTAACAAGCTTGATGGTCTTGTATATGGCCAGCATTTATGTTTTAGAGAGAAGTTTCAGCCATGTGATCGGTTACCGTTCAGCCATGGGTTCATCAGCGGTATTTGTGGTCTTGGCGATTATCCTGGTGCCGTTAAGGAATTGGATTCAGTCCTTCCTTGATAAGCATTTCTTTAAGGCCAGCTACTTGCAGATTGTCGAACAGAATGATTTGTTGCGCCAGCAGGTCTCGCGTTCAGAGCGCTATAAGAACATGGCGTCCTTATCACAGAATATTATTACGGAATTGCGCAGCCCCCTAACAGCCTTGGTTGGTTATGGCTATCAGCTGCCTAAGCGTTTGGATGATAAGGAATTCTTAAATAAATTCGTGCAGGTTTTTGATAAGGAGATTGACCGCATCCAAGCCTTGGTTAAGCGCCTGTCGGATTTTAGTTCAACAAAACCCTTGGATTTAAAACCTGTCAATATCACTGCCTTGGTGGAAGAGGCTTTAGCGAATGTGGCTGACCTAATGATGCACAAGAAGGTGGTCTTATACAAATTTTTTCCTGATAAGGCTGATGTAAAGATTTCCCTCGATGAGGCGCAGATGAAGCAAGCCTTATATTATTTCCTGATCAGTGTTATAAAATATATGCCGGATACCGGCGGGCAGATTTGGATTGGGATGTCGGAAGTCAATGATGTATGGGAAATCAGCATTAAGGATACGGGTAAGGGTTTAAGTGCGGAAGAATTGACCAAGGTTTTCGATCCTTCTTTTACGCAGCAGCAGGAGGAGGTGGTGGTTTTTGGTTTAGCTATGGCACAAAACATTATTAATAACCATGGCGGTAAGGTTATTGTGGATAGTGAAGTTGGTGTTGGTACGGAATGGATTATCCAATTGACGGGCATCAGCAGATTAGGTTAGGTTTATGAGTGACGGTCGTCATCAGATCTTACAATGGCAATGGCTGGGGTTTGCGGTCATTGCTTTTTTTGTGACCTTTGTCTATTACCCTTCACTCATGCATGTGGCACGGGCTGACCAGATGATGTACCTGGGTGAGGTAGCGCCTTTCCAAGGTTTTAAAGCACAAGTAATAGACACCTATGATTTAAACCGGCATCGAACTATTGCACCTGGGGATGAGTTGTTGTTTCGGCCTATTGTTTATCTTGTTCTGGGCGCGGAGAAATTCTTATTTGGTTATCATTTTATAGGTTGGCAGTCGGTGGGGCTGCTCTTGCACCTGGGAGTGATTTGGCAATTGTTACGGTTATTGTTGACCATCCGTCCGGCGATTGAAGCGGTTTGGGCTACGGCATTCTTTGCTGTATTGTTTACCAATATGGAGATGGTGATTTGGCAGCATATTAATAGTTACATGATCTTTGTTATTTGCCTATTGTTTGGCTTAAGGCATATTTATTTGCTTTGTGTGGGGAGTTCTAAAGAGCCTTGGCGGGTATGGTGTATTGCGGCAGCGTTTTCCTTGGCCTGCTTCACCTATGAGCCGGCTAATATTTATGCGTTGATGGTCGTTGTCCTTTTATGGGTGGTGACCCCTAAGCTGCGCAGTCATTTGTGGTTGATTGCCATGCCGGTCTTGTTCTATGCGCTGGCTTCTTGGGGGAATATGGCCTGGCATCACTATAGTGTTAGTGAAGTGAAAGAAATTCAGCAAGGTTTTCATCCGATTAAGTCAATCTGGCAGGCGATTGTTGCGTTTTTATTTTGGATCTACGCCGGTTTTTTCCCCACCCAATTAGATATGACCTTTGGTGCGCGTAATATGATTAAGGAGGGGATGGACCTTATTAGTCCGCTTAATTTAAGCAATGGGGTTGTTTGGGCGATGTTGGTGGTTTTGGCCGGCAGCTGTTGGTCGTTGTATCGTCGGGGAAAAGAAATCCTTCGCCCTCAGCAATTATTGCTGTGGCTGATGTTTGGGATGGTGATTGTTTATACCTTAGTCATTGTTTTGGGGCGGATTAGCAGCCGCGGGCTTTTAAATGTGTTGCGGGTTGACCTGTATTACAATTATATTTGCTGGGTATTGATAGTGCCGGTGCTTTATGTCTTGATTGATGTGAACGTCCTGCGTCGTTGGCAGCGCTGGGTTTTTAGTCTGTGCTTGGCGGTGGTGATTATGGCCAATGGTTTTTTATTATATCAAGCCAATGAACGCCAAATGCGGGAGAATAATGAGATTGCGGTTTTAGTGACGACCTTAGAGCTATTAATTAAGGAGAGGGGGCATCAGGAAAACTTCTCGTTCTATGTGGCAGATAATTACCCGGGCAATTATGTGTATCCGGAATACCGCAAGGTGACGGACGCGCCAACGCGGATGTACTCTTTTGCGGAAATTTTATACCCGCAATATTTTAATCGTGAGCGGCCTCTTTATAAATTTCTGACAAAGTAATCTGATATGGACAAGACCACACATACACCGTTATTTATTGACGTTTCCCGCCTGGTGGGTCGGGCGGTGGCTGATTATGATTTAATTAAGGCTGGCGACAGGATTGCGGTGGCCGTGTCCGGTGGTAAGGACAGTATTTGCCTAATGCATTTATTGCGCCATCGCCAACAGCTTTCACCCCAAAAGTTTGAATTCGCTGCCGTGCATGTTGATTTTGATTTCGAAGATTTTAATCCAGCCAAGCTAATTGAATATTTAGATGCCAATGGTTTTGCCCATCATATTGAGAAGGTGGACAGCCTTAAAGGCGAGCGTTGGGAAGATATTGATTGTTTTTGGTGGTCGAAGAACCGGCGCAAGGCCTTGTTCGTTTTTGCTCAACGCATGGGTTTTAATAAGATTGCGCTTGGCCATCACATGGATGATATCGTCGAGACCATCCTGCTTAATCAATTTTACCGGGCTGAAATCAGCACCATGCGCCCCTCCCAAGAACTGTTTGACGGGTTGATTACCTTAATTAGGCCGCTGGCCTACGCCCGCGAGAAGGACATGGTGACCTTAGCTCAAGAATTAGGCATCGAATCCATCGGCGGCCAAAGCAAATGTTCTAATGACGACACGTCGAACCGCATGTTAATCAAAAAAATGCTGCAAGAATTTGATGCCAAGAATCCCTATATCGTGAAGAATATTTTTCGTAGTCTGCGTAATATCGAAAAAGATTACTTATTAGACCTGCCTACTGGCAGGCAGGTTCGCCAAAGAAATGACCAACCCTAAAGACATTCTAAATTTCTGGTTTGCTGATCTCAACGATGAGGTGATGATCGACCGCAAACAAAACCCCGCCCGTCAGTGGTTTGCCAAGGATGAGGCCTTCGACCAAACCATCAAGGCAAGATTTGAAGGCGAGATCGCGGCGGCTGATCGGGGAGAGCGTCAAGATTGGTGTCATTCAGCACAAGGGATGCTGGCCACCATCATCCTGTTCGATCAGTTCACGCGCAATATCTACCGCAATAATCCTAAAGCCTATGCCTTTGATGCCAAGGCCTTGGGGCTAACGCAGGAGGGGCAGGATAAGGGGTTGGATGATCAATTGCCGTTAATTTACCGAACCTTCTTTTATATGCCGCTGATGCACGCAGAGGACATTGCCGTACAACGCAAATCAGTTGAAGCTTTTAGTGGTTTAGTGGAAGAGTCTAAAAGCAAATGCCCGCATAATACCAGTTACTACGTCTATACCTTAGGTTTTGCCCAACAGCACCAACAAACCATCCAGCGTTACGGCCGTTTTCCTCAACGTGCCCGCTAATCTTAATAATTTGCCAGACCCTCAGAAGTGGGCTATACTATAGGTACTGCTTTTCGTTCTTTCTAAGGGGGTGATTGGTTTCGACTTGTGCCGTTCGGGCATAGGTGGCATGCCGCGGAAGCTTGGTAGGCCGCGTCAACAATTCTAAGCACAAATTAAACGCTAACGATAAAACGTTAATGTTCAGCGATTTCGAAGCTGCTGTCAAAGCTCATCCTGTTGCGCCTGTCGCGACGGTTGCTGCTCCGATGGCCTTCGGATTAGCTGGCTAAGTCTTAGTTACACGCTAACTAAGCCCTTTTATAGACTGAAGCCTGTAGGTTTATAAAAGGTCATTACCAGGCTGGTCTTTTCATTTGCTCCTAATGAAAAGGCGAGATCCCAAAGAGCTGGTCCCAAAACAATCCTGTCGGATGGAGGGTAAGGGATAAGAGAAAAGTCAACCGACTACGCATGTAGATGCTTATGCTTTGAGACAGAAGGACCCGGGTTCAATCCCCGGCACCTCCACCATTCTTTTCTTTTTTCATCTTTCCTTCCATCGATACTTCCCATATACTTAAAAGCGATTAAATAACTTTTAACGTGAGGGATGTCCATGGCTAGTGTTGATACATTCTTGTCTGAGTTAAATAGTATCTTGTGGGGGCCGCCCATGTTGATTCTCTTATGCGGCACCCATCTTTTCTTAACCGTCCGCCTAGGCTTTATTCAGAAACATATTCCACTTGGCATCCGCCTGTCCTTATCAAAGAATACCGAAGGTAAGGGTGATGTCAGTCAATGGGCTTCCTTAATGACGGCCTTAGCCGCCACCATTGGGACGGGTAATATCGTCGGGGTAGCGACAGCCATTGCCTCCGGTGGGCCTGGGGCTGTTTTATGGATGTGGTTGACTGGTGTCTTTGGCATTGCGACTAAATATGGTGAAGGTCTTCTTGCGGTTAAGTACCGGCAGACCAATGCCAAGGGCGAGATGTGCGGCGGGCCTATGTATGTCTTGCAGTATGGGATGAATAAGCGTTGGATGGGTTTATTATTTGCTGGTTTTTGTTCGATTGCCGCCTTTGGTATCGGTAATATGGTGCAAGCGAATTCCATCTCGGTGTTAATGCATGAGACCTTTAAAACCCCTCATTGGGTTACAGGTTTAGTCATCACGGTTTTAACGGCCGCAGTTATCCTTGGTGGTATTCAGTCTATTTCAAAAACATGTGAGAAATTAGTCCCCTTTATGGCCGTGTTCTATGTGCTTGGCTGCGGTATTTTAATGGTGATGCATTTCGATAAAATTCCCGGAGCTTTATCAACAATTTTTAATAGTGCTTTTACCGGCCAGGCCGCCATTGGTGGATTTTTAGGGGCAGGGATGAAGGAAGCGATCCGTTTTGGGGTGGCCCGCGGTTTATTTTCAAATGAATCCGGCATGGGAAGTGCTCCTATTGTGGCAGCGGCTGCTAAAACCAGGAATCCAGTTGAGCAGGCCTTGGTTTCTTCGACGGGAACGTTTTGGGATACCGTGGTGATCTGTGCGATGACAGGTATTGTCTTGGTTTCCTCGGGAGAGTGGGTTAACGGGGGCAGTGGGGCTGCCTTAACCAAGGCTGCCTTTGCCAGCTTCCCCATCGTTGGGCCTACCGTGCTGACGATTGGTTTATTAACCTTTGTCTTCTCAACTATTTTGGGCTGGGGCTATTACGGCGAAAAGAGCATTGAATACCTTTTAGGCAGCTGGGCCATTGTGCCTTACCGTTATTTATGGGTGATTGCCGTCTATGTCGGTTCAGTGATGAGCCTGCCAACGGTGTGGAATTTTGCTGATTGTGCCAATGCGTTAATGGCTATCCCCAATTTAATATCCTTGTTGGTTCTAAACAACGTTATCGTCAAAGAAACGCAGATGTATTTTAAGATCAAGGTAAAGGTCAACCGCTCGTAGCTTCTTGTTTTTGGATATCTATATGGCTTACTTTATATAGTTATGTGAACCCCATGTATTCAACTTATTATCGTTGCCTTCTTAATCAATAGCTTAGGGCCTTTGCTTGTACAGGCCAATCTTAACCATCCCCGAACTAACCAAGGAGTCAGATTCCTATTGGTCCGACATAGAGTTTCCCACGTAGATGGATCCTTAAGAATTTGACATGGCTTTTTTGGGATTAAATGATAAAATTTTATTAATGGATGCCTGCATTAATAACTCTCCCAAAAGTATTTCCTTAACTATTAAAGCCGAGGCCTTGGCTTCAACAGGAGTTGCTGTTTTGATCACCGCTTGTGATAAGCCTGATAATCCCATTGTGTATTGTAATCCTGCTTTTGAGAAATTGACTGGCTATTCTTTGGCTGAAATCATCGGAAAGGATTGCAGATTCCTGCAAGGTAAGGATCGGGATCAAGAACCTTTAGACCAGTTGCGTCGGGCAATCCGGGAAGAAAAGCATTGTCATGTCATTCTGCGTAATTACAAGAAAGACGGAACATTATTTTGGAATGATTTAAATTTATCGCCGGTACGAGATAGTAATGGGCGTGTTACTCATTTAATAGGTGTTCAGAAGGATGTGACGCAAAGTAAACGTTTGGAAGAATCGCTTCAAGAGAGTGAGCGTTTTCTAAAGACTGTCGTCACCAATGTTCCTAATATGTTTGGATATTGGACTAAGGATCTTAAATGTACCTTTGCCAATAAGGGCTATTTAACCTGGTTTGGCCGTACGGTTGAGCAAATGAAGGGTATCCGGATGCAGGATTTGCTCGGCCCTGAATTATTTAAGAAGAATGAACCGTATATTCGTGGGGCATTACGCGGAGAGGTTCAGGAGTTTGAACGGACGCTA
>CAYNTZ010000024.1:9312-16521 GCA_964400365.1 uncultured Planctomycetales bacterium
CTCCAATGGTCAGGTCGGCTATACATGGGCCCAATACATCCCGCATAAGGTCGATGAGCAAGTGCTTGGATTCTTTGTTTTGGTGACGGATATTACGGCTGTTAAACAAGCCCAGGCGGCTCTTCAAGAAAGCGAGCAACGTTTTCAATCCCTCATTGATGCGATTCCGCAACAAGTTTGGACGGCTAGCGCAGATGGGAAGCTCCAGTATGTTAGTCAACGGATGACCGACTATTTTGGGTGCACCTTTGACGATATTATCAATTCAGGCTGGAAGAATTTTGTCCATCCTGATGATATCTCTCTTTGCACGGAGCGTTGGGAACATTCACTTAAAACAAGTGAACAGTATGAAATTGAATTTCGTTTAAAAGGTGTTCTTGATGGAAGCTATCGATGGCATCTTAGCCGGGCTGTTCCTTTGAAAGATCGGCAGGGGGAAATCATTAAATGGTTTGGGACAAATACGGATATTACAGAACGCAAGCAGTTTGAGCAGGATTTGAAGTTGTCGCATGTGCGTCTGGAAAAGAAGGTTGCAGAGCGGACGGCTGAACTTAAACTAACGGAGAAAACGGCCAGAAAATTAACCAAGGAATTAGCCCATCTTAACCGCCTATTTATTTTTGATGAAATGTCCACCTCAATCATCCACCAGCTTTCTCAGCCCCTTGGCTCCATTGTCAATAATGCGTCAACGGCCAAGTTATTAATATCTAAAAAAGGCAATACCAAGGATGTTCAAGCAGTCTTAGCGGAGATCCTCAAGGATTGTGAACGCACGCGTAACATCATTGATAAAAACAGGGGCTTGCTTAAGAAGAATGAGTACCTGTTTAAAGCGATGTCACTTAAGCAGGTTATTAGTAGTGTCGTCGATGTTATTCAAGGCAGCATCGTCCTTAATAAAGTGTCGCTTGTTGTTGAGAGTGAGGATGCGGTCAAGATTAAGGTGGATAAGATTCATATAGAGCAGGTGTTTTTGAATTTGCTGATGAATGCCATCGAGTCAATGCAGGAGTCGCCTAAAAAGGAGCTGCGGATTCAGGCAAGATTATTTGATTCGGAAAATGTAATTATTAGTGTTAGCGATACAGGCAAAGGATTTGATAAGAAAACCAAGAAGAATCTCTTTAAGCCATTTTTTACAACCAAGGAAGGCGGTTTGGGGTTAGGGCTTCCGATTTGCCGTTCAATCATTGAGTCGCATCATGGCAGGTTTTGGGGGGAAAATAATCCGCAGATGGGTGCGACATTCTATTTTACCCTACCCATTGTTAAATCGAACAAGCGATGAAAATAAAGAAAACAATCGTCTATATTGTTGAAGATGACAATTCATTTCGCAAAAGCTTGAGGCGTTTGGTTGAAACCTTGGGCTTTGTTGTTTTTGAATTTGATTCAGCAGCGTCATTTTTGGCACAGCCGCAATGGCAGAGGCCCGCATGCCTTATTCTAGATTTTAATCTCCCTAAGATGGATGGCTTAGCGCTCCAGGAGAAGCTGATTAGTCGAGGGATTACCATGCCTATTATTTTTATTTCAGGGTATGGTAATATTCCAATTAGTGTTAGGGCCATGAAGAAGGGGGCTATCGATTTTCTTCAGAAACCTTTCTCGGTGCAAGAAATCAGCGAGGCACTCAATAAAGCTGCTGAACTGGATGTTGAGAATAATCATAAAGAGAGTATGGTTAAGCGTATTCAGTCGTATTTTGATGATTTAACGCCTAGAGAACAGGAAGTTTTGCCATGGGTAATAGCGGGGAAGCTCAGTAAACAAATAGCCATTGAGTTGGGCGCAACGGAAAAGACGGTCAGGGTTCATCGAGGCCGGATTATGAAAAAAATGCATGTTACCTCAGTAGCTCAACTAGTACGCGATTGCCAATTAATCGATATTCTTCCGCGGCATAAATAATCCCCTAATGTACTAATCGGTCAGTTTATGGGGCAAATGTCCCATAGACGTATTTATTTATCTTGGGTATATTATGCCTGTTATTGAGGATTGTCATTTAACGTTGAGGGAAACTCGATGAATAATTACGTAGCATTAGAAAAAGTCGCCCAAGAATTACCCTTAGGAGAAGGTATGTTAAAGATTATTCTAAAAGAGGCTAAGATTCCTTGGGTTCGTCATAAGCTTATCGGCAAGAGCCAGTCTGTTTGCGTGCATAAGAGGCACGTATTGAAATTAAAAAATAAGATCACTGCATTGGCGCTTCAGTTCTAATTCCTGCACACGACATCTATATTGCAATATATTAATAATACTATATAATCTTCCTATATGGATGCCATTATTTATCAAATTAAGGCAGAGTTCCTTAAGGTTTTGGCTCATCCGATGCGTTTAAGGATTATTCAAGAGCTTAAGGCGGGGGAAAAAAGCGGAAGCCAATTAGTCAAGATATTAAAGGTTGGGCAGCCTACCATTTCCCATCATTTAACTGCCTTGCGTGGCGCAGGCATTCTACGTTCGCGTCAAAAGGGAGCGAATGTGTATTATGAGGTTTGTGACCGCTCTATTTTTGCCCTTGTCCATTTAATAGCTGGCATACTTAAAAAGAAACTGCTAAACTCTGCAAGCGTCTTATCCGATTTAGATCGCAATTAGAAGTTTTCTCAATTAGCTCCTCTCTCATTAAGGAACAACATGAATAATATCTTTGTAGGGAATCTATCCTTTGTCTCGACAAAGGAAGAGGTGACAAAGCTTTTTGAACCCTTTGGTACGGTTGCCAATGTCGTGATTATGGAACGCAAGAAGGGCAAGTCGCGCGGCTTTGGTTTTGTGGATATGCCTAATGAGGCCGAAAAGGCAGCGGCCATTGCCGCCTTAAACGGCAAGGAATTCATGTGGCGGGTCTTGGTCGTTAGTGAATTAATGCCCAGAAAGCCCGGTGAGCCCAGGCCTAAGAAGGTTAGGCTGGCCAAGGAGGGTCGCGAATCCAAACCATTTAAAAGCCCAAGAGCGTCAGATGCTGGAAGGACGCCTTATAAGAAACTTGATGGCTCCTCCAAGCCATGGGTCAAAAAAGAGGGGGTTTCTAAAAGAACGACGAAGCCAGGTGGTGGTTTTAAGATGGCCCATAAGGTGGTCGGAACCCCCAAATCTCGTCCCAAAAGGGGATTGGTCAGGCCGCTTTAAAGCCCAGGCTAATTGGGCCAAAAACTTGACAACAGCGACCAGGGGTGTTATACTTACATTAATTATGAAGCACTTAACGATTAAACAACATTACGTACCTTGTTTTATGCTTTCCGTAGCCTGGAGAAAGCGGACGGGGGAGGTTGTGTGTTGAGTCGTTAATTAAATAGAGCAGTTCAAGCGGAAACAACACCACCGACCTTTAAGTAGATCGGTGGTTTTTTATTTTTATGAAAGGAGGTGAAGAGATGAAAAAGACAGGCATACTCAAGGAAACGCAAGAGTTGGCGTCCAATGAATTGATCAAGGCGACATCCTTGTTATATTTCAAAGAAGCGCTGATGAGCCAAGAGTTTGAAACCTGCAAGGAATTGCTCGCTATCGCACGCAAGGCAGGCGCTTTGCAAAGCGATATCGATCAAGTCGTGGCGCAGTTCTTAGACGGCTACGCCGCTGCAGGTTCCAGTGGGGCATCCCAATCGAATAATCGGTTGAGGGTATTAAAGGAGGAATCATAACATATGCCTCACAGATGTTACTAAAGAGGACAGTTCTAAATATAGGACTGTCCTCTTTTTTCGCCTCGCTGGTAGTATAATTGTGCTATAATTGCCCACCATCTATGACTCAATCAAAAACAATATACGCGCCCATTACTTGGGATGAACAGGGCCTGCCCCATTCAGTGGTCTTTGACGACAAATATTTTTGTGCGGAGAACGGCTATGAGGAGATGGTGCATGTTTCTTGTGAAGGAAATCTGTTAAAGGAAAAATTTTCCCGTCTTGACCCGTCGGTTAAGGGGGTTTTTACCATCATTGAAACCGGTTTTGGCACGGGGCTTAATTTCTGCTGTGCCTGGGGCTTATGGGACAGTGTTGCCCCCAAGACATGGACATTAAGATTTATTTCTATTGAGCTTTATCCAATCGCCCAGGAAGATTTAGTGCGGGCCTTAAGCCGGTGGCCTGCGGTTGAAGTCCCTGCGGGCAAGTTAGCGCAGCAATATAAGCCCCTGCCTGAGGGGATGACGGATGTGTATTTTGACGGGGGACGGGTGCATTTAACCCTGGTCTTTGATGATGTGGTGGCAGCCCTGCATACGATTAAAAATCAAGGACTTGTGCCGCAAGGCGCGGATGCCTGGTTCTTAAACGGCTTTGCGCCGTCTAAGAACCCTAAGATGTGGTCGCCGGAAGTATTTGCCGCGATGGCCCCACTAAGCAAATTAAATACCAGCTTATCAACCTTTACGGCTGCAGGTTTTGTGCGCCGGGGATTAGAGGAACATGGTTTTTCAGTGATGAAGATCAAAGGTTACGGCGGCAAGAAGCATATGTTGGCTGGCGTATATCGTGGTGGAAAATAATTAGTTGTTGGTCTAAGAGGGGGAACGCATGGAAAAGAAGAAAATGATTTGGTTAGGGCTAATTATTTTAGGCGTAATAACAATAGGTAAAGATTTACTAATTAAATTTCTTGTTCCACCCTTGGCCACCTTTATCTTGGGAGCTCCGGTGCACTTGGGATGGTTCTCCTGGAATGTTTTTACGTCACGAGTGGCAATCTATGATTTAAAGGTGCACAATCCGGAAGGCTTTCCTCAAGGTGCTTTTGTCGATTTGGAAAAAGCAGTGATTGGTTATGATGTGCCAGCCTTACTTGGCGGCACCTTGCATGTACCACTGACAGATATCAGCATTAAGAAGGTTGTTTTAGTAAAGAATAAAGCAGGCCAGATGAATGTGCAGTCATTAAAGGTAACGCGGCAAGAGGAGGGGGGAGCGCCTGCGTCTGAAAAATCCGCCAAGCCGTCAAAAGCCATGCCTATGCGGTTAGATGAGATTAGGGTTAATATGGGGGCGATCGTGATGCTTGATTACACAACATCAGACACCCCTAAAGAAAAAGCCATTGACATAGGCCTTAAAAACAGGGTGTACCATAATATTACCAGTGCGCATCAATTGGTGGGTGCGGTCTTGTTGGATATGACAGGGGTGTCTAAGGTGGCGGGCTTAGCGAAAGCAACGGTGTTGGAAGTTGCCGGCGGCGTTAAACAAGTCTCAGGGACCGCGCTTAATACAGGCAAGAAAATCTTCGGAGAGGTAAAGTCAATATTCAAATAATTTCTATCATTTTTAATTGCGCATTGCATTTATCCTTTTATAATAGGGGTATCTTTGATGCGCTTAAATTAAATTATCCAAACCGTAAAATATATCAATTTGTGTTGAACCAAGGAGGTTGAGGTGGCGATACGTTTTTTATTAGGGATTGTCTTTTTATTAGGTGCGGCAGGTTGTGCGACGACGCAGGCCAAGAACCAGCATGAGCAGCTACAGGCGCGCGTGACTGAATTGGAAAAAAAGATTGAAGAAAAAGATGCTGAAATCGTTGACCTGCAGTATGAGGTTAAGGATATTTCGGGTAAGGTTGAGACGGGCGGAGCGGTGCTTGGCGCCGGTGATGATTCAACGCGTTCTGTTGTTGAGCCATCAGTGGTGAAGTCGATCCAGGGTGATATCATCCGCGTTAATGTGCCGGCGGAAACAGTGCAGAGCGCTTTAAAAGGTGCTGGCGTGTATGCCGGTAAGATTGATGGCAAGGTCGGAGCTGGGACAAAGGCCGCTATTGTTGAATTCCAAAAAAGCCATGGGCTTAAATCCGATGGGGTTCTAGGCAAAAAGACATGGGAAGAATTACGCGCATATTTGAAATAGATTAAGTGTCTAATTTAACATCAATAAGTGTGTTAGGATGCGGCTGGTTAGGGTTACCCTTAGCCAGCCGTTTTGTTATTGATGGTTTTATAGTTAAGGGGTCTACTACGTCAGCGCTTAAGTCTGGGGCATTAAGCGCCTGCGGCATTAAGCCGTATGTAATTACCGTTAATCCGCTGCTTAACAGTCCAATAGGTGATTTTTTTGCCAGCAATATATTATTTTTAAATATTCCTTTCCGCCGTGATTTAGTTAACCCGTTCTTTTACCAAGAACAAATACAGCATGCCCTAGAGGCTTTTGCGGGTGCTGGCGGCCAGTGGGTTATTTTTGCTTCATCGACCTTGGTGTATCCGGATCATGTAAAAGCAGTTAATACAGGGTGGCAGGAAGACCAGGCATTAATGCCGCAAGGAGATAGGGCAAGTGTGCTGTATGCTATTGAGCGGCAATTGCTGGCCGACAGTCGTTTTGATGCAACGGTGCTGCGTTTTGGGGGGCTTTATGGTCCTAATCGGGAATTAAAGAGTTTCATGGGCCGGGTGGCGCATAAGGACGGGTCGTCGCGGGTTAATTTAATTCATTTGGAGGATTGCATTGGTTTGGTGCAGCAGGTGGTTGCGCGTGATTGCCGTAATCAAGTATTAAACGCGGTGAGTGATGGTCACCCTACACGCCAGGAGCTTTATACAGCTATTGCAGCGAGGGAAAACATGTTGTTAGCTCCTTTTGCTGGTGGCGTTGGCCCTAAGCCGCTCCTACACGTCGCTAAAATTGTCAGTAACGCAAAAGCAAAAGCTGTGCTAGAATATCGTTTTAAATTCCCAGACCCGTTGAACGTTTAGATCAATATCAACAAAAGGTGATTGTCATGAATTTCTCTTCCCAAGAACAGCCAACCAAGAAAAAAGATAACCTGGCCGCTGAAGCTCTGCGGGCTGAATTAATGCTGCATGCCAAAGATTTTAAGATTTCCTGGGTCAAGTTGGGCCAAGGGCTTTATTCGGTGTGGCGGGATAAGATGTTTTTTAATTGGGGCTTTGATAAATTTGAGGATTATGTGGTTAATGAATTAGGTTTAAAGAAAACCATGGCCCTGCGGCTGGTAAAAACGTATTTTTTTGTGGAACAGGAAGAGCCGGTGTATTTAAAAAAAGAATTTAGTGAGGCCCGCGAAGCTTCGGTTGTTCCTGGCTATGAAGGGCTTGATGTTTTGCGTTTAGCCCGTCGTAATAAGGAGCTGACACGGGATGATTATTCAAAAATCCGTAAAGATATCTTTGATAAGGGCAGGGATCCTGGTGCTGTTAAGAAAGATTTAACCGCCATGATG
>CAYNTZ010000025.1:0-16447 GCA_964400365.1 uncultured Planctomycetales bacterium
TACCTTTTACCTTTTGAGTTAACATCCTTCCTTTTATTAATTGCCATCTTTGGTATAGTTTCCTTAGCCAAAGGAGCGTTTAAATCATGATCGGGATTGAACATTACCTAATCTTAAGCAGCATCCTTTTTGCCGTCGGTCTGGTTGGCATTTCAACCAGCCGCTCCGTGCTTAAGATCCTTTTGTCTTTAGAATTATTATTAGCTGCGTCGAATTTATTGTTTGTCGCCTTCTCACGCTTTAATGGCGATTACGCAGGCCAGATGATTGTTTTCTTTGTCATCTTGGTAGCCGCTGCTGAAGTAGCCATCGGTTTGGCCATCGTAGTTTTAATGTACCGTCAATTAAACACCATTCAAGCTGATGACCTAAAGGAAATGAAATGGTAAATCCCCTTTTGGTTTGGACCGCTTATTTTGCACCCCTGGTTGCTTGCATTCTTATTACGCTGTTTTTCCTGCGCAATAAGAATTTAAGCTCCTTAACCGCGATTGCGGGCATCCTCACTTCCTTTATATGTACAGTATTAACTGCGATGAGCATTTTCCAAGCGCATCCAGCCTTAGAAGCCCAGGTGTCACTGCCATGGATTGCTTTTAATGGGCTTACCATTAATTTTGGATACCTAGTCAATCCCCTTGCTATTATGATGCTCTTAGTAGTCACTGGTGTTGGTTCCGCTATCTTTATTTATTCCCGCGGCTATATGGCCGATGATGAGAGCATGCCGCGTTTCTTTGCCTTCCTGTCGCTCTTTGCCTTTTCCATGATCGGTATTGTCTTGGCGAATAACTTGATTCAATTATTTATCTTCTGGGAATTGGTGGGGGTAAGCTCTTATTTACTTATCGGCTTCTGGTATCATAAACCCTCAGCCGCCGACGCAGGGGTAAAGGCCTTCATGGTCAACCGTTTGGCCGACTTTGGTTTCTTGTGCGGCATCCTGTTATTATGGGGCCTTTCAGGGGTGGGGGCTGCGCGTTCTTTTAATTTAACCGATATCGCCGCTGTCATTCACACCATTGATCCTCATGTCTTAACCATTGCTGCGCTCTTGCTATTTTGCGGTGTCTTGGGTAAATCCGCGCAGGTGCCCTTTCATGTGTGGTTAGCGGATGCCATGGAAGGCCCTACTCCAGTTAGCGCCTTAATCCACGCAGCGACGATGGTGGCGGCAGGTATTTATTTATTGGCCCGCACCTTCTTTATCTTTGAACCTTTACATGACGCCTTAACCATCATCGCCTGGGTCGGCGGCATCACCGCCCTTTTAGCCGCCACCTTAGCCATTGTTGAAAATGATATCAAACGCATCCTAGCTTACTCGACACTATCCCAATTAGGCCTCATGTGCATGGCCTTAGGGCTGGCTGGCCCTATGCAGGGCATGTATCATTTAACCACCCACGCCTTTTTTAAAGCGTTGTTGTTCTTAGGCGCTGGTTCGGTCATCTATGGTTTACATCACGAGCAAAATATTTGGAAGATGAAGGGGCTTTTAAAGCAAATGCCCATCACCGGCATTACCTTTATGTTAGGCACCTTGGCTCTATGCGGCATCTGGCCCTTAAGTGGGTTTTGGAGTAAGGATGAAATCTTAGCGCTTGCCGCCGAACATAATCAAATCCTTTATGTCATTGCCTCTCTTACGTCCGGCTTAACCGCCTTCTATATGGGCCGCTTATTCTTTACTGCCTTTTGGGGCAAGGGCGATACTCATCATCCGGCGCATGAATCTCCAGCGATTATGACCATGCCCTTAGTGTTTTTAGCCATTCTTTCAGTAATCGGCGGCTTTATCGGCCTGCCTCATTTTATTGCCCCTGAGGGTGAACATCCTCATTTCAACATGACCGTTGCTATTATATCCTCGGCGATTGCAGTGGCTGGATTAGGATTGGCCTTTATGATTTATGGCAACCGCCCAGCTAAAGACCCGCTTGAAAATAAATTACCGCTTTATAATCTCTTGAAGAATAAATATTATTTCGATGCCATTTACAGCTGGTATGTGGATGTGGTGCAGCAAAAATTTGCCAGAATCCTCGATGGCTTTGAAAAAACCATTATCGTCAAGGCTGGTGTTCATGGGGCCACGGATAGCACACGATTTATTGGTGGCGCCTTGCGCCAATTGCAAAATGGCTTAGTTCAATTTTATGCCCTATTCTTTATCTTTGGCAGCATTGCCTTATTTATCTTCCTGGTGATTAAATTATGATAAGCAATCCCCTATCGTTAATTTTATTGTTGCCCTCATTGGCTTTAGCCGCATTATTCCTTATTCCTAAGAATAACGAAAAGCTCATCCGTCAGGTAGCTATTGCTGGCTCCTTTTTGCCCTTTCTTTTATCGCTCTGGGTATTTGTCAATTACAATCACACCCTTGGCGGTTTTCAATTTGTAGAAAAAACCGCCTGGGTGCCGGCTTTAGGGATTTCCTACCATTTAGGCGTTGATGGGATTAATGCCTTAATGACCCTCTTGGTTGGCATTGGATCCTTCGCCGCAGTTTTAATTTCAGCGTCTATTAAAGAACGCATTAAAGAATATTATATCCTGCTCTTGATGGCCATCGCCGGTACCTACGCGGCCTTCTTATCCTTAGACATTTTCTTCTTCTATTTCGCCCATGAAATTGCGGCTGTCCCCACCTTCCTGATGATTGCCTTATGGGGAACAGGTAAAAAAGATTACGCGGCGATGAAATTAACCTTATACCTATCCGCAGGCGCGGCCATTGCCTTAATCGGCTTGATCGCGCTTTATTTTGCCACCGGCCTCCAGAGTTTCGATTTTGTCGCCATTCAACAGCATTTGGCCCTTAATCCAATTCCCGTTGATGTGCAGCATTGGATCTTCCCGCTGATTGTCTTAGGGTTTGGCATCACCTTAACACTATGGCCCTTCCATACATGGGCGCCAGTTGGATATGCCGAGGCCCCGACAGCTATCTCGATGCTGCATGCCGGTATCTTAAAAAAGATGGGGGCTTATGCCATTATCCGTTTTGCCATTACCCTCATGCCTGAAGCCGCGCAGGCATGGATGCCGATTATCGCCACCTTAGCGGTCGTCAATATCCTCTTTTGCGGTTTGGTGGCCTTAACCCAGCGTGATTTGAAATACCTCTTGGCCTATTCGAGCTGTTCGCACATGGGCTATATCTTATTAGGCTTGGCTTGCTACAACACCATTGGCTTAAATGGCGTTGTCTTCTTAATGTTTGCCCACGGCATCATGGCCTGCTTGGCGTTCGCCTTGGCTGGCTTTGTGGCTGACCAAACCAAGACGCGTAATCTTGATGAATTAGGCGGACTGACCAAGGCGATGCCCTTTATCGGCACCTGCTTTATGATGGCCGCCTTTGCCTCAGCGGGAGTGCCTGGTTTTGCAAATTTCCCGGCGGAGATGATGGTCTTAATCGGCGCTTGGGACCTATACCGCTGGCAAACCATTGCCGCCGTCTTAGGGATTGTGATTACCGCCATCTATATGCTTAAGAGTATCCGCCTAGCTTTTCAAGGCCCCTTAAATGCAAATTTTAAATTATTAACGGATGCCACAAGCTTCAATGCTAAACTACCTTTTATTCTTTTATTAGCGGCCTTGATTTTAGCTGGTTCTGTACCATCCTTAATTTTGAAACACATTGATAGCGCGACCAAGACGATTATTGTTAGCAAATAATTAGAAAGAACCTATGTTTCCAACAATTGCCTGGAACCTCATTTCATTAGAATTATTGATCACCGCTGTATTGGTTAGTCTGGTGGTTTTAGATATTCTTTTGCCTAAAAATACCCAAAAAGACTGGCTGGGTGGAATTAGCCTCTATGCCATCGTCGGGCTAATCGGGTTTTGGTTAACCCAACAGGGAATTACCGGTTCCACCTTTGGCGGCATGTTTGCGATGGACTCCTTGGCTTGGTTTTTTAAAGGATTCTTTTTGGTTGCCATGCTTTTTGTTTTGAGCATGACAGGACAGTTCTTCAAACATTTAGGCGAACGCAAAAACGAATTCTACCTGCTATTGTGGTTAGCCTTAATTGGTATGTGCTTTGTGGCTTCTGCCGCTGATTTCTTGTTGCTCTTTATCGGTTTGGAAATCTTGACCATTTCCCTCTATGTCATGACCGCCTATTTAAAGACCGACAAGCTTTCCATTGAAGCGGGCATGAAATATTTAATTTTAGGGGCCTTATCGTCAGGTTTCTTCCTCTATGGTATTTCTTTAATGTATGGTATTGCCCACTCCACCCGCTTTGATGCCATTGCTGCCTTTGTGGGAAGTAATGCCATGACACCAATGAGCCTTTTTGCATTAGTGCTTATCTTTGCTGCTGTTGGATTTAAGATTGCTGCTGTGCCCTTCCATGCCTGGGTGCCGGATGTATATCAAGGGGCACCTACCCCGGTGACCGCACTATTGTCCGTCGGATCTAAAGCGGCTGGTTTTGTCATTCTCATCCGCGTATTCTTTGTTATTTTTGCAGGTTGGCATGAACAGTGGTCTTTGGCGTTGGCAATACTGGCTGCCATCACCATGTGCTATGGAAATTTTGTGGCCATGTTCCAAACCAACATCAAACGCTTACTAGGTTATTCAAGCATTGCGCATGCCGGTTATTTATTGATGGGGGCGGCCGCAGGATCCGCGTTGGGTTTGTCGGGGATTAATTTCTACCTGTTAGGTTATTTATTTACCAACTTGGCTGCCTTCATGGTGATTGTCTTGGTCTTTATTGCCACCAAATCTGATGAGATCAATGATTATGCAGGTCTCTCCCAACGCTCAGGCTTCCTAGCCGCAACGCTATTGATTGCCTTGGTATCCTTGGCAGGTTTGCCGCCTATGGCTGGTTTCTTTGGTAAGTTTACGCTATTGATGGCAACGGTGCAAAGCGGGTATGTCTGGTTAGCTTTAATTGCCTGTGTGAATATTGTGGTGTCGATTTATTACTACATGATGATTGCCAAAAAGATCTACGTGGATACGCCCCGTCAAACAAGCGCTATTATAGTGCCCAATGGTATCCGCCTCTTATTAGGGATTGCGATCGTCGCCATTATTGCCATCGGCCTCATCCAAGGCCCCTTCTTCAATGCCGCGCAAACCGCTGGCAGCAGCATGTTCCTGCCGCATCCGTAAACAACAATAAAACTTATCTTACTTTTTTATCAGCCACCAGCGACGCAGGGCAACGACTGACCAGACGGCTTCCACAACCCCAAAGGGCCATGCCCCCTGCAAAAAACCATAAATTGATGCGGCTACACAAGCACCAGCAAAGGCCAACACAAACCAATGACTCTTTTTCTCTAAAGCATAAAAAATGAGCATGGCGCTCACCGCAAATAAACCAAATAAGGTTAAATTGTCCATAACCTCTCCCGTAGATAACTTGAGAAAATACTTGGTACTACTTTTTCAAAAAGAGCTCATTGCCTTGCGCCGTCCCCCAATACAAGGTACGATGCGGGAAAGGTATCTCAATGCCTAATTCATCAAAACGATTCTTAATGCGCCGGCGCAATTCCCGGGCAATTTCAAATTGCTTTGACGGCAAGGTCTTAATGCGAAATTTAATCGTCACTTGTGAATCAGCAAGTTCGTCTACCCCTAACATCTCCAAATCCTCTAGAATCACCTTGCCAAAGATATCATCCTGACGGATTTCCCTGCCGATTTGTTTGATGACATCCATCACACGATCAATATTCTCCTTATAAGCCACACCAATGCTCACCACCGCCCGTGAATAGTCCTTGGTAAAATTAATCACCGTTTTTACGTCACCATTAGGAATTATAATTAGCCGACCTTCCGCATCGCGCAATACAGTAATGCGCAGGTTAATATTTTCCACCACCCCTGCAAATTCACCAATCTTAACAATATCATTAATGCTGTAATGCCCCTCTAAAAGGATAAAAATACCATTAATCAAATCCCTAATTAAGTACTGCCCGCCAAAACCAAAGGCTATGCCTACAATACCTGCCCCTGCAAGCAAGGGGGCAACATTGATACCAAAATTATCCAAGACCATATACAGAACGACACAGACAATAATAATCGCCCCTAACCAATGAAAAAGCCTAATAATCGTCTTAAACCGCAAGGTTTGATCGCTCTCCCGTATCACCCCCTTCTCAGATATCATCCCTTCAAATTTACGCAAGCCCCACTGCAAAAGAATAAAAAATAAAATCCCCGCCAGCAATAAAACACCTGCAACAAACGTCTTTCTTGTTAAAGAACGCTCTTCCTTAACTTGCTCTTGTTTTAACTCTTCAATCTTGTGTTCCAACCCTGCAAGACGTGACTCTTGGGATTTCAAGATATCTGCTTGTTGGGCAAAGGCATTCCCCATCAATACCAGCATAAGAAACAATGACTTAATCCCTATTCCCATTAATAATTCCTTATTCATATTCTCCTCTTTCTAAATACGTGTTAATCCTTTTCTTCCAGCCAGGCAGCCATTTCTGTTCCTGTCGATGCAGCGGGGCATTATCAACACGCCAGGTCAAATGGTTTTTGGCAGACTCCACAAATTCTTCAATGGCGTTCTTTTCACCTTTCATTTCAGACAAAACATGCATAAGCCCCCAACCCCGCTCTTGATAACGCTCGCTGGGATAAATACCTAACCCTTTAAAATTAATATAATCAACTAAGACATACATGCCTTGGGCACTGGACGCAACTCTGTTAAATTGCGCTTCAATATGGGTACGCTGCTCCTGGGGCAAGGTATTTAAAATCAAAGGCAAGGCTGATTCTAAACGCTTCATCAGAAATGCAGCCTGCGCTGACTTTGTATCAATCAAGAACTGATAAAGCTCTTGGGCTTTCTGGCCTTGCCGCTCCTTTAAGAAATCCTCTCGTGAAGCCCATGGGCAGCTAGGAAATGGTTCACTGTCAAGCCACGCCGGAATATTAATGCTATTTTCTCTTAAGTGCTTTACAAAAGCAGGAAAGCTTTCTTCAAAAGGCCCTTTTTCTCCTTGGGGGTACCAAATAAAATGCCCAATCCCCAAGGACATAAACTCTTCACCCTCATTCCATTGCACCAAGCATTCATCCTTGCCTGCACATTCATTTAAGAAAACCTTATGACCTATTCTCTCAATTTCTTGGGGAGATAATGCCGTAACATACTCATCCCCCATCACATTGCCTAAGCAAAAAAAGAAGAAAATCAAGGTAATGCAACATCTGCAATATAAAAGGCTGCTCATCATTTAATAAGCTTTTTGAGCTTAGCCCGTGTTTTCTTGCCGACCTTGCCATCAGCAACCAAATCATTATTCTTTTGGAAGAGCTTGATCGCTTGCGTTAATGCGGATGAGGCCTTCCCGTCAATAGCCCCTTTATAATACCCTGCATTTGTTAAAACAATCTGAATGTCCTTAGTTGTCTTAATATCCGACGTAGTTAATTGTTGTGAAACACTTGGCTTCTTTCCAAATCCCTGCCAAGGCCATTGATCACAGCCCGTAACCAATACTGCCACCATCAATAATAATACAAGCCGCATATTTTTCCCACTTGCTTGACCCCTATTTATTTAAATATTTTTTTAATGCTGCGCTTGTCTGCCTTCCGACCTTGCCATCAACCTTTAAACCCTCACTTTTTTGAAAATCCTTAATGGCTTTCTCTGTTTTGGGGCCAGCGACTCCGTCAACCTTCCCATGGTAAAACCCTGCCTTTCTTAAAGCTGCTTGAATATCACTAGGACTTAAACCTTGTTGGGCATCAGATTCCTCGTCAATAGCCTCCCCGTAAGAAACTCTGGACAAACCTACCGAAATATCGTCTAAATTCCCCCTCACCTGCCGCAGGTCACCCTCTTGTTCATGAAGCTTCATCTCAATGCGGTTTAACCTCTCCTTCAAACGTGTTGATGACGATTGCTGACCCCCGCTGCTGGCACAACCTGCCAAACAAAAACTTAAAAATAAAACAACTCCTTTCATACCCCTCCTTATTTTCGCATTAATGCCGCTGACACTTCATTAGCCGCTTGGATTTGGGATGCTTTAAAATCTGAAATATTCTGCAGGGTTGTCTCTGCAATATTTGTTAAGGCCTCACGCGTAAAGAACGCCTGATGACCTGTAATCAACACATTAGGGAAGGTTAAGAGGCGCGTAAAAACATCGTCCTGTACCACCTTGCCTGAGAGGTCTTCAAAAAATAAATCACCTTCCTCTTCATAAACATCCAAGCCTAAATAACCCACCCTTCCGGCTTTCAGGGCCTTTATCACCGCCGACGTGTCAATCAGTCCCCCGCGACTGGTATTAATAATCATCACCCCTGACTTCATCTTCATTAAAGATTCTTCATTTATCAAATGATGCGTCTGTGGGGTTAAAGGAGCATGTAGGGAAATAATATCGCTTTGTTGGAAAAGCTCTTCCAAGGGGAGGTATTTAACACCAATACTTATGCATTCTTGATTGGGGTTAGGGTCAAAAGCTAAAACTTCACAACCAAAACCACGCATAATTCGCGCCACATTAATCCCAATCTTGCCGGTGCCTACAACGCCCACCGTCTTGCCATAAAGATCAAAGCCCAACAGTCCTTCTAAGGAAAAATTGCTATCCCGCACCCTATTATAGGCCTGCGGGATCTTCCTGTTTAAAGCTAGGACTAAGGCAACGGTATGCTCGGCAACGCCATGGGGCGAATACGCAGGAACCCTTAACACCTTAATACCCGCTGCAGCGGCAGCATTTAAATCCACATTATTAAACCCTGCGCAGCGCAAGGCGATTAATGTCACCCCTTGCTGGCCAAGTAAGGCAATCACCGCTTGATCCAAATGGTCA
The DNA here is from genome assembly GCA_964400365.1 of uncultured Planctomycetales bacterium. Taxonomy (GTDB): domain Bacteria; phylum Omnitrophota; class Gorgyraeia; order Zapsychrales; family Fredricksoniimonadaceae; genus CAYNTZ01. The sequence continues at coordinate 8,851 of CAYNTZ010000025.1, forward strand.
TTAACAAAGGCACAAACCGCATCACAGCCCTTGGCTAATTGGCAGGTGCTTATGTTTAAATGCGCCTCAAAGAAGATAAACTCATGTCCATGTGCCTTATTTGCCTTTGCTAAAAATTCCTTGTCATAAGATTTTGTATTGAATACAGCGACCTTCATCATTCACCCCGTCTTTCTTAAACTTTCTTTAATTTAATCCTGATCCACTTCTCTAATTCAACAACCAAAAAAGCAATGGTGGCGATACCTATAATCTGTATCCAAGCCTCCGCGCTAATGGGCGCTGAATGAAAGAGCCGGTTCATTACGGGCGTATAGGTAAATAATAACTGTATCCCTATCATAGCCAAGCTCCCGACGATAACCCATAAATTAGAAAAAGCGTTGATGCTAAAGATAGATTTTGTCAACGAGCGGCAGTTAAATAAATAGAACACTTCAATCATAATAATCACATTCACCACCATGGTGCGCGCCTGCTCTAAGCTTAATCCCTGGATATGGTGCGTATACCAAAATAAAAAATGCGCCCCTATTAACATCACCAAGCTCACCAAGCCTGTGCGCATCAATAAATCAAAGGTGAGGATAGGCTGTTTGGGATCTCTTGGGCGGCGTTTCATCAGATCGCCTTCCTTAGGCTCAAAAACCAACATCAATCCTAGAAAGATCGCGGTCATCATGTTAATCCATAGCAATTGCACGGGAAGCGCAGGCAAGGCTGTCCCCATAAAAATTGCCGCCAATAGAATCATCGCCTCACCCATATTCGTCGGTAAGGTCCATACAATAAACTTAGTCAAATTATCAAAAACACCTCGCCCTTCCTCAACCGCCGCTTCGATGGTGCTGAAATTATCATCCGTCAACAGCATATGGGCCGCACCCTTGGCTGCATCGGTTCCGGTAATCCCCATGGCAATACCAATATCAGCTTGCTTTAAGGCTGGTGCATCATTAACCCCATCCCCTGTCATGGCCACCACGTGGCCACAGGCCTGCAAACTTTTAACCAAACGCAATTTCTGCTCAGGTGCTACCCGGGCAAAGACGCTTAAATTACCGACGATATTCTCTAATTGTTTATCAGAAAGGCCCTCTAACTCCTTGCCCGTAATGGCAAATTGGCGGATATCATCCCCCCTGCTGCCTTTAAGACCAATCTGCTTAGCAATCGCCGCAGCTGTTAAGACATGATCCCCGGTGATCATCTTAACGCTAATCCCCGCTTCTTGGCATTTGCGCACAGAGGCAATCACCTCTGCCCGAGGCGGGTCTATCATGGCCTGCAACCCAAGAAAAGTTAATTCACCCGCTACATCCTCATGGCCAATATTCCCTTGTTCCTTGGGTAAAACCCGACGGGCAAATGCCAAAACACGCAAGCCATCTTCCGCCATCTTTTCTGCCGCTGACAAAGCCGCCTGTTTATCAAAATCTGCAAGCTGGCCATTATCCAAAAGCCTGTTAACGCATTTACCAAGGATTTTCTCCAGCGCCCCTTTCTTATAAATGGTGTGCACCCCATGCGGCAAACTTTTATGCAAGGTGGCCATATATTGATAAGCCGATTCAAAGGGAAGCGTATCCACGTGGGCAAGATCACTTTTAAGCTTATGCAATTCTAATCCTGCCTTGCGCGCAGAAACAATCAGGGCTGCTTCCGTCGGGTCTCCCCGGACAATCAGCTTATCCCCGTCTTCAATCAACTGGGAATCATTGCATAAGAGCCCCGCTAACAAACATTCTTTCAACGCCGCGTCATGATCAATAACAACAGGACCTGCTTGATGCAGGATTTGTCCATGGGCCTTATACGCCACACCGCTGACTTCATAATCCCTATTGCCCGCATAAATACGCTGTACGGTCATCTGATTTTCCGTTAAGGTCCCGGTCTTATCAGAACATATCACCGTCGTGCTCCCCAGCGCTTCCACCGCAGGTAATTTGCGGATAATGGCACGCCGGCGCGCCATGCGTGACACCCCGATGGCTAAGACAATGGTAACAGCCGCAGGCAGGCCCTCAGGGATAGCACCGACAGCCAAGGCCACTGAAGCCATAAACATCTCAACAAAGGAATTTCCCCTTGCAACACCTACGATGAAGGTCAACACGGCTAAGGCTAAAATAACCCATAAAAGTAAATTGCTAAATTGTGCGATTTTAACCGTTAAGGGAGTGGATAATTCCTTTACTTGGGAAGCCAGATGAGCAATGCGGCCTATCTCGGTATTGTCCCCTGTGGCACAGACCACCCCTTGGGCTTGGCCATAGGTGACAATGGTGCCGGCATAAACCATATTGCTACGCTCTGCCAACACCGCGCCCTGTTTGACGCTCTCAGATTTTTTCTGTACCGGCACCGATTCGCCAGTCAAGGCTGCTTCTTCCACCTGCAAATTACGCACATGGAAAAGCCGCATATCCGCAGGCACCTTATCCCCTGACTGCAAAAAAATAATATCACCTGGCACCAGCTCTTGGGACGCCACCCTAATCTTACGCCCTTCCCGAATCACTGTTGCCTCTGTTATCACCATACGGGAAAGCGCGTCAATGGCCTTCTCAGCCTTAGCTTCCTGCAAATAACCTACAATGGCATTAATGAAAACAACACCAAAGATAACCGCTGAATCCACGATTTCATGAAGATAAAGGGTAACGCCTGATGCAATTAAAAGGATATAAACCAAGGGCTGATTAAACTGGCACAAGAAACGCACCCATTCGCTGGTGCGCTTCTTAACTGTCAATTGATTAAGGCCATAACGCCTTTGCCGCTCATCAACAACAACGTTAGATAAACCAATTTTAAAATCTGTTTGCAGTGATTTTTCAATCTCATGCAATGCGTCCTGATGCCAATTCATCTTTCCCCCTGTTATTATTTATTAATCACGAATTTTCCTGCATCACTCCAATCATACTGCGTTTCCAATAAAAATATCGTCTGGATGAAGGCTAGGTGGGAATAGCCTTGAGGAAAATTACCACAAAGCTGACGTGTTTTAGGGTCCACATCCTCGGCAAAAAGCCCCAAGCGATTAGCACAGGCCATTATATTCTCAAGCATCACCCGCGCTTGAGGCTCATCGCCGATTAAATAAAGAGCATTAATCATCCAAAAGGTGCAAACAATAAAGGCATTCTCCGGCGCGCCAAACTCATCATGCGCGGTATAACGAAAGACAAAACCTCCCTTGATCAAGTCATTCTGCATGCGGCGTACCGTGCTTATCATCCGCGGATCCTTTTTATTTAAGAACCCATAATGCAGCATCAATAAATTAGAAGCGTCCAATTCCTTGCCGCCGTAATACATCACAAAGCTCTGCAAATCCTCATCCCAGCCCTGCTTTAGAATATCTTCCTTAATCTGCCGGGCTATATTTAAGAAACGCTCTACATACTGCACCTTACCGATAGCCTGGGCAATCTTTGCCGCCCTATCCATGGCCACCCAGCTCATCACCTTGGAATGCACGAAATGTTGTTTTTCCCCCCGCCGTTCCCATATCCCGCAATCTGCCTCCTGCCAAATCGCTTCCACCTTCTTAGCCAAAGAACGCACCACCGTCCACACCTCTTCACTCAACGACAAATCATTCCGGCCATCGGCGATAAATGAGGTATAAATGGTTTCAATCAATTCCCCATACACATCATTTTGTTCTTGTTTATATGCCCCATTGCCAACACGCACAGGCCGGGAATTTTTATAACCGTTTAGGTGGTCTAAGGTTCTTTCTTCAAGATTTGTCTCGCCATTAATGCCGTACATAACCCGGATGTTGTAATCCTTTACAAGCATCCTGTTGAGGATAAAATTAATATACCTCAATGATGTTCGGGCATGTCCCATGCGCGCAAATAAATCAATAATCATCGACGCATCCCTCACCCAGCAATAACGGTAATCCCAGTTGCGCTCTTGTCCTATTATTTCTGGCAAAGATGTCGTCGGTGCTGCAATAACAGCTCCGGTGCGTTGAAACATTAATAATTTTAATGTGATAATGGAGCGGATCACCATCTCCTTATGTGCATCCGGTAGTTTGGTGCGGTGCACCCAATACAACCAATAACCTTTTGTCCTCTCATATTCCATCAGTATCTTATCAAAATTGACCGTCTCTATTTTCTCATGATACGACAACAGAAAATACGCTGAACCTTTAAGCGTAACCGCCTTACCTTGCATGAGGCTGTCCATCTCAAGATTGGTGTACAGGTAATAACTATTGTACTCACCTTCCGTAGAAATTATTTTCCAATAATCAGGATAGCCCGTAACATGCGCAGCGCTTGCCCCATAATTAGGGCGGGGGCAGAGATCAATCATTAATTGGGGGTTCCCCTCAAGCACATGGATATTCCGGTGGATTTCCGCCGGACAATAAACATCATCCTGATTCGTTGCAAAACGGGGCATATAATCACGCACTTCAAAAATTCCCTGTTTTGTCTTAAACACCGTCTTTAAAATTGGGGTATGGTACAAGTACGCTTGTTCGACACTGATAATATCCTTAGCCCAAATCCTAAAATGCCCTCCTTTTTTTTCATCCAATAATCGGGCAAAGACTGAACACGAGTCAAAAAAGGGGAGGCATAGCCAATCAATGGAGCAATCCTTATTGATCAAGGCGGCACTGGTGCAATTGCCTATAATTCCATAATCTAAATTATCATCAGCTGCCATAGGTCCCCCTCTTGCGTCTATTTAATATCTCTCTTAAGAAAACCATCACGTCATGGTGACCCTCCACCTGATACTGCGCTAAACTTAATCCCGCACCCACCTTAACCGTAATCCCCTCAGTCGCCAATACCCCAAAGGCATCTTCATCCGTCCTGTCATCCCCCACATAAATAACTACTGGTTTTTGATGGTGTTTTTCTTCATAGGCACCCATCAACCAACGCACAGCCTCACCCTTATGCCATTGAAGCGGCGGGTGTATTTCAAAAACTTTTTTACCTGAAGCTATCTTCACCTCGCCCTTTAGTACGAAAGGGGCTACAATATTATTTAACATTTGCAAAACCTGCTGCTGTTTGTCTTCTGCTACAAGCCTATAATGGACGCTTAAAATAATTCCCTTATCTTCAATAATAACGCCATGATAATTACCTACTGCCTTCTCGATTTCTCCTTTCAAGAAATAAATTACTTGTTTGCTTAATCCAAAATCAAAGGCATGAAAATCAAAACCCGGCACCATTGCCTCAAGGCCATGATTGCCGATATAACCAAGGCTGCTTAAGCCCACCAAGGCCTTAATATCCTGCAAGGACCTACCGCTGATAATGCACACGGTTATCGACGGATCCCCTGCCGCTTCTTTAAGCATGTCCCGCATGGGAAGCGATAAGGCCGCATCCTTAGGACGATCGGTAATGGGGGTTAAGGTGCCGTCATAGTCGAAAAACAACAGCAGATGCCCCGTATCAATTTCCTTCCCATGGGCTTCGAATAAATCAAACAAATTCTTCACTAGCTTTTCCCCTCAACCGGTAAACGCAACTGGGCTAACTGGGCGACCAGTTCTCCCGCCCAGCGGTACACATTATTATCCTTAATCACATGGCGCAGGCGCTTCATGCGCTCCTGCTGTTCTTCAACAGGCATTTCCAGCGCTTGCTTAATCGCCTTGGCTGTTTGGCCCACATCATAGGGATTGACAATCAAGGCATCCCGCAATTCACGCGCCGCACCAGTAAACTGGCTTAGGACCAGCACCCCTTGCTCATCATCCCGGGCTGAAATATATTCCTTGGCAACTAAATTCATCCCATCGTGCAACGATGTCACTAAGCAAAGGTTGGCGGCCTTATAAAAGGGATCGATATCTGCATGGCTGTGATGCTTCATCAATAACAAGATAGGCTGCCACGCCTTGGTTTTAAATTTCGCATTAATGCGTTCGGCTTCCTTGGTAATCTCGTCAATAAATTCCTTATATTTAGGAATCATCGTGCGGCTTGGCGCCCCTAATTCAACAAAGGTAAACTTCCCCCTAAAGGATGGATTCTTTTCAATTAAATTCTCAATGGCACGAAATCTCTCTAAAATGCCTTTTGTATAATCCAGACGGTCAACCCCCACCCCTAACCATTTAGCGTTAAGCCCATACGGTTTTAACAAGGCCTCAATGCTCTTGGGCTTCTGTTCTGCTGTTGATGGTGTCGGATTAAAGGTAATGCTTATAGGGAAAGGCTTAATCCAGGTGGTATGCCCTTCCCGGTTAACCGTAAAATGCTCATAATCAATACGTGATTCAAGAAACCGATCAATAGATTCAATAAAATTATTGCAATGGAATTGCGTGTGAAACCCAATAATATCAGCACCTAACATCCCTTTTAAAATTTCCCTCTGCCATGGGCAAATTCCAAAGGATTCCGGATTAGGCCAAGGGATATGCCAAAAAATAGCCACATGCGCATCCGGCCTGGCTTCCTTAATCATCTGTGGCAATAAAGCAAAATGGTAATCTTGAATTAACACATGCGGACTTGCCACATCCTTAATTTCCTGCAAAACAGCTTGGGCAAATTTTTTATTCACTGCCTTGTAATCTTCCCAATCCTTAAGCCTGAAAATCGGCCTTGTATGCGCGATATGGCATAGAGGCCATAAGCCCTCATTGGAAAAGCCTGAATAAAATCCTTCTTCTATTTCCTTATCGACCCAAACACGGCGTAAGGTGTATGTCGGCTCTTGAGGAGGAACCCTGATCTTGTCGTCTTTATCTACTGTCTCGCGGTCCGCATCACCGCTGCCTTGGGCAATCCATGTCCCCCCACAAGCATTAAGCACTGGTTCAAGCGCGGTAACCAAACCGCTGGCCGGCACAATACACTCAATGGCTTTACCATTGCGGATATGCATGTAGGGCTCTCGATTTGACACAACAAACAAAGGCCTGTCTTCTAATTTTAAACGAACCACTTCTTTCAAGCGCTGGGGTGTCCATAATGATTCTGATGAATAGCGCAAGCGCGCTTCTTGCTCGGCGGCTAGACGCGCGGCCTCAAGACTCTTGGCCATCTCCGTAATCTCTTTTGCTAAAGGCCCCAACAATAATTCTTGTTTATGTTCTAGTTTTCGGGTCTTATCCCCTTGACGAATTCTCCTGATCCACTCAGTTGTCTTTCTAATCGGGGCCATAACATACCAATAAATAATAAAAAAAGTAGCCAAGGTAATAAAGAAGGCTTGAATGGAAACGCGCCAGAAACTATTGATCCAAAGCCGGTAGGCACGCTCTTGGATATAGGCAGCGTCATAAAAAAGGGAAAGAACATGCGTTACCTTCTCCTCCACTATCACAGGCACAGAAAAAATATACATGGCTTGTTCTTTAAAAGAAATGAATGCCCCCATCTCTTGACGGGAGCGTTCCACTTCCTGGATATTAGACGCTGATAAGGTACTGTCCGCTTCAAGGTGGGAACGAAAATTAACAGAGGCAACAATCAAGTTTTCACGTATATCATGGACGGAAATGCCAAGCAACCGTTCCCTGTTGGAAAACCTATCCACAATACGTTCAAGGGCAGATATATTATCCGCAGCAAGCAAGGGC
>CAYNTZ010000026.1:0-16324 GCA_964400365.1 uncultured Planctomycetales bacterium
GAGTTTGCTGGTATCGCCGCGAGTATGGAGATTTTTGGGGTAAGTAAATATATTTCTGTTCCCCTAGCGGCCCTAGCGGTGTGGATGCTGGTGGTGCGGGGTAATTACAAGACAGTTGAAAAGGTGTTCTTATCGGCGTGTTTATTTTATGTGGCCTATATTATTTCAGGGTTTATGGCTAAGCCTGATTGGAACGAGGTGTTTAAGTCAAGCGTGATGCCGCAGGTGGAGCATTTCAACCTGTCTTATTTTGTGATGTTGGTGGGTTTGGTGGGGACCACGATTGCCCCGTGGATGCAGTTTTACCAACAGGCGTCAACGGTTGAGAAGGGGTTGCCGCCGGAAGACTATAAATTAATCCGCTTGGATGTGATTGTCGGTTGCGTGATAGCGCCAGTGGTGGCGTCCTTTATCGTGATTGCCTGCGCGGCTACGCTTCACCATGCCAATGTGCGCATTGAAACAGCGGCGGACGCTGCAGTAGCCCTGCAACCTTTTGCCGGTATTTACGCGACATGGCTTTTTGCCTTGGGGTTATTGATTGCCTCGCTTTTTGCCGCATCAATCCTGCCCTTATCAACCGCCTATTCCATTTGCGAAGGGATGGGTTGGGATGAGGGGGTGGATAAGCGTTTTGAACAAGCTCCGCAATTCTTTGGCCTTTATACGGCCATGATTGTGATTGGTGCTGGGGTGGTGCTGATACCTAATTTCCCGTTATTAAAGGTGATGTACCTCTCCCAGGTGGGCAACGGCATCCTGCTGCCTTTCGTGCTTATCTTTATGCTTAAGCTCATCAATAATAAAGAAATCATGGGTGATTATGTCAATTCAAGGACATTTAATGTGGTGGCGTGGTTGACCGTTGCCATTGTGATTATCCTGACATTGATCATGGTTGGATTCTTGTTTGTTCAAGGGCAATAGGCAATGATCTTATTTGTTAGTTTCTTGTTGGCACTGCTGGTTATTTATTCCCCGGTTTTGTTCTTCGATTATCTTTTTCACGATGATGTTTATTTTTGGATTAAGGAAGTGTGGGCGCCGTACCACTATTTCCATAAGACCTTAGTCAGTATGGGCCGTCCCTTGGCGGCTTGGGTGTGCACCATTGACAATAATTGGGTGCATGGCATCAGCGACTTGCGTTGGTTAAGGCTATGCGCGATCATTGCCTTTAGTGGTTGTGCCGTGTTGTTCTTTAAGCGTTTACGCCAATGGCTTGGCAGTGACTTGCAAGCCTGGTGTGTGGCGGTGATGCTGGTGACCTTGCCGGGGGCAGAGGTGAATGTTTTTTACAGCATTGGATGGTTTTTTAGTTTGGCGGTATTGCTTTCTTGCCTGGCTTTTGAATTAGGCGACAGCCCCCAATGGTGGCGCAAGATAGCGGCGAGTATTATATTGTTGATGGCCATCACATTAAACCAAACAGCGGCGATGTGTTATTGGGTGATGCTTTTTATTGCTGTGCTAGGCGGGTATAAGCGCCTGCTTTGGCCTATGCTGGTTGGCTTTGCCGGTTTGCTGCAGTACGGAATCGTGCTGTGGGTTATTCGCTTATTGAATGCGAAGAGTGCGGCAACTCCTTTTTATAACCCTAATCAGTTTGAAATAAATATCTTGGATAAGGCCTGGTGGTTTTTGCAAGAACCATTGATGAATGCGTTAAATTTATGGCATATCTTTCCTAGCCAATGGTTAGCCTTGGGCATGGCGGTATTTATTGTTGGGGCCTTGGTTATCGCTTGTCAGGCCAAGGATGTGGGCATTAAGCGGTTATTGGCCATTGGTGGTGTTTTGGTTGTATTAAGTTTTCTGCCTAATTTAGCCGCGTCGAGCAAGGCCCCATTCTACCGCTGTTTGATTGCGCTGTCCCCCATGGTCCTATTGATTTTTATATGGGCGGTAAAAAGATATTTGCTGTGCTGTTTTCGCCTGCGGGTTGGTACTGTCTTGACGGGGGTAGTATTGTTGATGGTGGTGTTAGGAGGGGCTACTGCCTTTGCCAATGTATTGTATCACCGCGTCCTGCCAAGCCATCAGGAGACCCGATTGTTCCAGATGATGGCGCATGCTAGGGCCTATACCAGCGATGACCAGGTTTTGATTATTTTGCCCAGGCATGAGCCGGCGATTGAGCGGTATGATGAATTTGGCGTCTGGACAGTGCATTACCAGCAAGATATTATCCTGTTGTTGAAATGTGTTTTTGAGGAAGCTGGCCTTTCCCAGTGGCCGGTTATTTTTGTAAAATCGCCTGATAGCGGGAAACTGTTTCGCTTAGAGGGGCATGTGTATTGGATGTTTCCTCATGGGATTTATCCGGAAGGCCAGCTTGGCCGTCAGGGTTTATATGCATTGAAAGATTTTGGCATCAATCCGGCGGATGTGTTAATGCGTTTCCAGCAAGAAAAGCTGATCTTGGTTGATAACATCCCGCTGAAGGGGAATTTATTCACGTTGGACTTAAGGTCGTTTCAGGATGATATAGGAAATTAACGCGATGACATCAGCAGTTTACAAGCGCCCTTGGGCGGTATTGGCAGGATTAGCTGTTATTATTTTCATTGTTTTTAGCCCTTGCGTGAGATTGGGCTTTATCAATTTTGATGATGACACTCATTTGGTTAATAATCCAGCCACGGGCAAATGGGGGGCGGCATCATTTCAATTGATGTGGTCTCAGCCAGTGCAGCGCGTTTATATCCCGTTAACGACCCTATCCTTTGCCATTGAACGCAATCTTGTTGGTTTAAACCCATGGCTGTATCATTTGGACAATGTGTTGTTGCATATAGCCAACAGCTTGCTGGTGGCCATTATTGCCTTGCGGTTAAATTTGCCTTTAGGAGCTGCTATTTTTGCAGGGGCCATTTTTGGCCTGCATCCGATGCGGGTTGAGTCGGTGGCGTGGGTGACTGAGCGCAAGGATGTCTTATGCGCGTTTTTTTATTTATTAGCGTGTTACCAATGGCTTAAGTATAGGGCCACCTTAGAGCGCCGTTCCTGGGTGTTTGTTCATGTCTTTTGTGCGTTGAGTTTATTAGCTAAACCAATGGCCATTAGCCTGCCGTTTGCCTTATTAGGCCTTGATTGGTATATGCGGCGCAGGATAAATGCAGCTGCCTTTAAGGATAAGATGGGGATATTGATATTATGCCTGGCCTTAGGCTGGGTGACCTACCAATGGCATATCCGCAATCCTATTGATGATGCGTTTAAGGCGATGCAGTTATGGGTTTCAAGCGCAGTATTTTATTGGCAGAAATTCTTTATCCCCTTTGGGCTAAACCCCATCTACCCTATTCCGACGGGAAACCAGCTATTGTTGCGTTTTCTTGTTAGTGCGTTGGTGTTGGTTGCTATTTTCTGGTCGCTGTGGCGTTGGCGCGGGGAGCGCTTGTGGGCCTTGGCGGTTGCCTTTTACGCGTGCAGTATTTTCTTTATTTTACGCCTTGATGACCGCAGCGATATCCATTGGGTAGCGGATAGGTTTATGTATATACCGTCAATTGCCCTGTGTTGGTGGCTGGGTAATGTTTTTTATCGGTATTGGCGCTGGGGGGTGTTGGTGGTGTTTGGTTTAGGGGTGTTGGCTTTTCAACAGATTCCTGTTTGGAAGGATTCTGTTTCCTTGTGGAGCTATGTCCTTGCCCATTCGCCGGATGAGCCCCTAGCCTACAATAACCGTGCGGATGCCTATATTGATTTAAAGCAGCCCCAAAAAGCGATTGATGATTATACGTATTTAATTGGCTTGTTAGAACGTATGCCTTCGAGGAATATCATTAGCCGCATTAGTGATGGCCATGGCGGGGAAACCGTGATGGTTAAGCCGTGGCATTTGAATGCGGTGGAGGTTAAGTTCAACCGGGCTTTGGCCTATGATGAGGCGGGCCATTTTGATAAGGCGGTTGCGGATTTTGATGACGTGATACAGCATTACCCTAATTATGATGCAGCCTATTACCGTCGAGGCGTGTCGCAGGAAGGGCGGGGGGATTACCAAGCCGCCGTTGCTGATTACGCTCAATGCTTAAGCCTAAACCCGCAGCATAGCGAATGCCACGCGTCGCGCGGTAATTTATATAATAAGATGGGCCGTTGGTATGATGCGTTGGTAGATTATAATAGGGCCATCAAGATTAACCCGGGTGCGGGGCGGGTGTACAGCAATAGGGCTATTGTGTATTTAGCCTTGGAACTGCCGGATAAGGCCTTGGCTGATTTTAATGAGGCTATTCGCCTAGAACCCACCTATGGCGGGGCCTATTTTAATCGGTCAGTGTATTATTATGGCCGTAAGAATTACCGGCAGGCCATGGATGATGTCTTGGAAGCGTCCCGTTTGGGGGTGCTTATCCCGGATAAATATTATCAGGACTTAAAATCCTCCCTTCAATAAAATTTTAATAGCATTTTCACACAGATTTGATACATTTATTGCATTGCTATGGGAAACATTGTAGGACTTACATATAATCTAAAAACAGACTGGGTTAAGTCTGCGGATGATCCATTGGATGCGACCGCTGAGCTCGACGGTATTGAGACTGTTGAGGCGTTATCAAAAGCCTTTGAGTCGAATGGCCATCAAGTCGTGCGTATTGGCGGCGCTAAGCAATTATTAAAAGCATTGGCGGGCGGCTTAAAGGTGGACATTGTCTTTAATATCGCCGAAGGTTTTAAAGGCCGCAACCGCGAGAGTGAAGTGCCTCTATTATTAGAGATGCATGGCATTCCCTTTGTGGGTTCCGATGCCCTGACCCTAGGGATAACCCTGGATAAAGCCGTGGCTAAGAAATGCTGGATTGCCGATGGTGTTACGACAGGAAAGTTCTTTGAAGCGACGCCTAACGATGATTTAGCCAAACTTAATACGGTGGGGTATCCCTTGATTGTCAAAACCTCACAAGAGGGGACATCAAAGGGGATTACCAAGAATTCGCGTGTCACGAATTTAGAAGAACTTAAGCGCGAAGTTAAAAAGATTTGGGACGTCTATCATCAGCCGGCCTTGTGCGAGCAATTTATTTCCGGCACTGAGTTTACCGTGGCCGTTTGGGGTAACGATACGCCTCAAGCTTTTGATGTGGTGCAGTATTCGATTGGTGGCAATACCCAGATGAATGACGCCTTCTATACCTATGAATTAGTCACTCAAAAGAGTGTAAAGAATATTTGTCCAGCCGTGATCGATGTTGGTTTAGCGAAAAAATTACAAAGCATTGCGATTGCGGCCTATAAGTCGGTGGAATGCCGCGATTTTGGCCGGGTTGATTTCAGGGTTGACGGCCAAGGCAATCCGTATGTGTTGGAAATTAATCCCTTGCCGAACTTGGCCCAAGGGGAAGCGTTTGATTTAAGCGCGCAGGCCCGTGGCATGAGCTATGCCCAGATGGTCAATGGGATTTTGGATTTTGGTCGTGCCCGTTATGGGTTATTGCAGGGTCAGGAGGCCCTTATGTCTAGATGAGCGATGTGATGACAGAACATGCGGCCCTTTCCCAAATCAGCCGCGCCAATATTCCTTTGACCGACGATGAAAAACGTGTGTTAGCTCTTTTCCCAGGAGCCACTGAAGCTGATTGGGAAGATTGGCGCTGGCAGATCCGTAACCGCCTGCGTACACTTGAGCAAGCGCAGAAATTATTTAAGTTAACACCGCATGAAGTCAAGGGTATCATGGGGGCTGGGGACAAATTAACCATGTCCATCCCGCCGGTGTTTGCGGCGATTGTAGATCCTAATAATCCAGCCTGCCCTATCCGTTTGCAATCCGTGCCGCAGGACTATGAATTTGAAACAGCCCCGGAAGAGATGATGGACCCCTGCGGTGAAGAAGGGTCGTCTGCGGTTAAGGGATTGGTGCACCGCTACCCGGATCGCGTTTTGTTTTTGGTTAATGAAATGTGCGCCATGTATTGCCGTTACTGTACGCGCTCGCGCATGGTGGGGGACGGTAATCACACTTTAAATTTATCGACCTATGAGCCGGCGTTGAATTATATCCGTGCCCATAAGGAAATCCGTGATGTGTTGATTTCCGGTGGTGATCCGTTGAATTTAGCAGACCGCACCCTGGAATTTTTAATTTCATCCTTAAAAGCTATCCCGCACGTGGAATTCGTGCGCATCGGCACCCGTATCCCGGTGACCTTGCCGCAGCGCATCACCCCGCAATTGTTGGCCATGTTTAAAAAATATTCGCCCATCTGGATGAGCATTCACTTTAATCACCCTAAGGAAGTGACTGCGCGCGTCAAGCATGCCTGCAATATGATCGCCGATGCGGGTATCCCCATGGGCAGCCAAACCGTTTTATTAAAAGGGGTCAATGATGACCCCGCGGTGATGAAGAAATTATTCCATGAATTATTAAAAATCCGGGTGCGCCCGTATTACATTTATCAATGCGATCCCATTACTGGTTCTAAGCATTTCCGCACGCCTGTTAGTGTTGGTATTAATATCATTGAAAATCTGCGCGGCCACACCACCGGCTACGCCGTACCAACCTTTGTTATCGATGGCCCAGGCGGCGGTGGTAAAATCCCTATTTCCCCCAATTATTTGGTGTCAAGTAAGGATGGTCGCCATGTGGTGCGCAATTTCAAAGGCGAGCAATACACCTACGTAGACCCCAGCTACTAAAATAGGGGACAGCGCCCAATTTTTTAGGCAGATGAAAATGCCTGATGGGGATTTGGAATTGTTTGACAAATAAGGTTAAAGGGCTATAATACTCGCACTTTGAACCCATAAACCTTTGAAGGAGTTGATAAAAGTAATGTTAGAAGTTAAAATTTCAGACAAGAACGGTTTCGAAAAAGCCATGCGCGTCTTTAAGAAGCAGTGCCAAAAAGACGGCTTTTTAGTTGAGCTTAAAGAACGCCGTTTTTATGTCAAGCCGTCCGAACGTAAACGCAAAGCCGGCAAACGCTAATAAATTCAGCAGCATCGCAGTGAAGACACCCGCTTGATAGTGGGTGTCTTCATTCATTTATGATTAAAGTCAAACGCGCCCTCATTTCCGTATCTGACAAAACTGGTCTGGTCGATTTCGCCAAAGGCTTGCAAAAGTTTGGTGTTGAAATCCTATCCACCGGTGGCACGGCGTCCTTGTTGCGCCAATCCAATATTCCTGTTATTGAAGTCTCCGATTACACTGGTTTCCCTGAAATGCTCGATGGCCGGGTGAAGACCTTGCATCCTAAGATCCACGGCGGTTTATTGGCCCTGCGGGACAATCCTGATCACATGAAGCAGATTGCAGCCCACGGCATCGGCACCATCGACATGGTGGTGGTTAATCTATACCCTTTTGAAAAAGCCGTAGCGAAGAAGAATGTGTCTTTGGAAGAAGCCATTGAGAATATCGATATCGGCGGACCATCCATGCTGCGTTCAGCGGCCAAGAATTATAAATCGGTCGCTGTTATCTGCAATCCGGCCCGTTACACGGATGTTTTAGCCGAGTTAAACAATAACAGCGGCATCCTGTCCGATAAGGTCTTAACCAATCTAGCCATTGAAGTCTTTGAACGCACCAATACCTATGATGCGGCGATTTATAGTTTTTTAAGCAATCGTTTCAAGACAGACAATGCGTTTTCTAATTTCCCTAAGGAAATTGCTTTAAGTTTTAAGAAGGTGCAGGATTTGCGTTACGGTGAAAATCCCCATCAAGCCGCAGCTTTTTACGCGGATGGCCGCAACAAGGAAGGCTTAACCAGCCTTAAACAGCTGCATGGCAAGGAATTGTCTTTTAATAATATTTTAGACTTAAACGCAGCCGTGGATATTGTGCGTGAGTTTGACCAGCCGGCAGCGGTGATTATCAAACATAATAATCCTTGCGGCGTGGCCCAAGATAAAGCGCTGGATAAGGCCTACACCAAGGCGTTTAAGTGTGATTCATTGTCCGCCTTTGGCGGTATTATCGGGCTTAACCGTCCTGTCGACGGAAAGACCGCGCAGGCCATTAGCAAAAGCGGGTTCATGGAATGCGTGGTGGCCCCTAAGTTTGAAAGCCAAGCGATCGATATTCTAGGTCAGAAGAAGAATCTGCGTTTATTGGAATTGGATATCTATGGATTGCCCCAAGAAAAATACGATTATAAGAAGGTTGCCGGCGGTTTATTACTGCAAGAAAAAGATAACCGCAATTTAAAGCCGGAAGAAATCAAAATTGTCTCTAAAATTAAACCCAACAAAGCGCAATTAGAAGCCATGCAATTTGGTTGGAAATTAATCAAGCATGTGAAAAGCAATGCCATTGTTTTAGTTAAAGGCACGCAAGCCATCGGTATTGGGGCTGGGCAGACCAGCCGGGTTGATTCAGCCCTTCATGCCATCCGTAAAGCAGGGGCCTTAGCCAAGGGAGCGGTGCTAATCTCTGACGCATTCTTGCCCATGCCTGATACAGTCACCTTTGCTGCTAAGGCAGGTGTTAAGGCGATTATCCAAACCGGCGGTTCCATTATGGACGCGGAAGTTATTAAGGAAGCGGATAAAAAGAAGATCGCCATGGTCACCACAGGCCTTCGCCATTTCAAGCATTAATTCCCAATGTCATCCCCGCATAGTTTTATCGGGGATCCATTTGCTGAGGATGTTAAATGACTAACCCTCACGAATACCTAAATTCCTTTGCAAATTACGAACAACATCTCGGCAAGGCAAGCCCCCACGATTTTAATTTAGACCGCATTCAAGAATTATTAGGGTATTTAGATAATCCTCAATCCAAATTGCGCATCATCCATGTGGCTGGCACCAAGGGCAAGGGGTCAACCTGTGCTTTTTTAGCCAGCATCCTGCATCATGCAGGCTACAAGGTGGGTCTTTACACCTCACCGCATTTGCATCGGGTTAACGAGCGTATCAGGGTCTTAGATCCAGGAAACTTAAAAAACCGCGAACAATTTCCCGGCGCTATTCCCGATGAAGCCTTGGGGCTAGTGTTGTCTAATATGCGTGGTCATATCGCTAAGATTATTAACGAAGAGGGAGTCCTGACATATTTTGAAGTTTTAACAGCGATTGCTTTTGATTATTTTGCCAAGCGTGAGGTTGATGTAGCTATTATAGAAACCGGTTTAGGCGGCAGGCTTGATGCCACCAATGCGGCGGACGCGTTGATTAATGTGATTACCCCCATTAGCCTAGACCACACGCATCTATTGGGGAATACCTTGGCTGCCATTGCCGCGGAAAAGGCGGGGATTATTAAGCATACGCATTCAAGCGTGGTGATTGCGCCCCAAGAGCGCGAGGCGATGGATGTACTGTTGCGTCGCTGTAAGGAATTTGGCATCACCCCGCATTTGGTTAATCCAGCAGAAATTCAAGACAAGCATATCGCCTTAAAAGGCGCGCATCAAACGGTGAATGCCGCCACGGCATTGGCTGTGGTGGATTTATTAAAGAGGGGACACGCCGCTATTAGCGATGAGGCTATCACTGAAGGGTTAAAGAATATCCGTTGGTCAGGCCGTTTTGAAGAGATCCGTCAGGACCCCACCGTGGTGGTTGATTGCGCGCATAATGCGGCCTCGGCCCGCGCCTTAGCCCAGACACTCATGGACGTGTACCCGTACCGTCCGGTGATCTTAGTCTTGGGGGTTTCCGAAGATAAGGATGTGGCGGCCATTTGCAATCAGTTAAAGGATAGTGCGACTAAGATTATTTTAACAAAGGCCAATCACCCTCGGGCGCACTGCTTTAATGCAAAAGAAGCAGAGGATTATTTTAAGGGAAAGGCCTGGAGCCTTGAACCTGATTTAAAACAAGCCTTAGGGAAAGCCTTGAAAGCAGCGCAACAGGATGATGTGATTTTAGTGACGGGGTCGGTATTTACCGTCGGGCAAGCCATGGAGCATTTATGTACCAATACAAAGGTTTAGAAGATACGATTGTTGCCATTGCCACCCCAGCGGGTGTAGGGGGCATCGGGATTGTGCGTTTAAGCGGCAAGCAGGCGGTTTATATTGCCGAAAAATTACTGCGCCTTAAATCAGGTAAGGCCTTAGCGGATTGTGCTGGATACACCGTGCATTACGGGTGGGCGATGGGAGAATTAGAGGGACACGTACCTAATTCAAGAAGCGAATTAGGTACATGTCCCTCTGTCATCGATGAGGTTTTAGTGACCTTGATGCGTGGGCCTAAAAGTTACACCGCTGAGGACGTGGTAGAAATCAGCTGTCATGGCGGGGTTGCGGCCTTGCAGGCGGTGTTATCCACAGCTTTGACTGCTGGTGCCCGCTTAGCTGAGCCTGGTGAATTTACCAAGCGCGCCTTCTTAAACGGCCGCATTGATTTGACTCAGGCGGAAGCGGTGCTTGACGTGATTCGCGCTAAGACTGATGCATTCTTGCGCGTTAGCAATAATCAACTTAAAGGTGAGCTTTCCAGTGAACTTGAGGCCATGCGTCAAGAGCTGATGAGCCTCTATGTCACCGTCGAAGCCTTAATTAATTTTCCTGAGGATGATATTGATGCACAGGGTCGCCAACAGATCTTTGACCGTATCCAAGCTCAATCCCAGCGGGTGGAGCATTGGCTAAAGAGCGCAAATAACGGCCGTTTATTAAAGGAAGGTATTCGTATTGTCTTATGCGGTAAGCCCAATGTGGGTAAATCGTCGCTGTTAAACGCCCTGCTTAAAACCCAGCGGGCCATTGTCACCCATATCGCGGGCACCACGCGTGATGTCTTGGAAGAAAGCGCGCAGATTAACGGCATTCCTTTTCAATTGGTTGATACGGCAGGTTTGCTGACCCCGCGGGATCTCGTCGAAGAAGAAGCGATTAAGCGCAGCCTTCAGTCCATCGATAGCGCGGACGTGGTGTTATTGGTCTTAGATGCTTCTCAACCTTTAGAAGAGCAGGATCAACTTTTAATTGATAAATTAAAAGGCAGGCCGGTGATCGTGGTGCTTAATAAGGCAGATTTGCCCCTGCAGCTTTCTGCGGCAACCATTCCCTTTAAGAATTGCGTGAATGTCTCTGCGCTTAATAAGCGTGGCATTGATCAATTGGAGAAGGCGATTGTGTACTCTGTTTGGCATGGGGCCCAAGAGATGGGCCAGCACGATGTCTTGATTAGCAATATGCGCCATGTTTCTGCCTTAAAACAAGCCCTCACTGATTTAAATGGCGCAACGGCTTTAATGGATGACCAGGCCTCCTGGGAATTTGTTTCCGAGCAAATCAAGGCTGCCATCAATCAACTAGACGCCATCACCGGCCGCAACATCGACGAAGACCTACTAGACCGCATCTTTTCAGATTTCTGTATCGGTAAATAAAATGTTTTCTAAGCAGCAAGAATTCCATAATCGTGGAGCCTTGATTAGCCCAGCTAATCGTTTTGAGCAGATTTCATTTACGCTGGATGAAGACTGTCCACCTGAGGATCAGCCTAACCCTAAGACCCTATTCTTTAAAGACACGTCTAAATCCATCATCAGTTATAATGACAGCCCAGACATTGGTTTTGACGCGAGCCTTAATCCCTACCGCGGCTGTGAGCATGGCTGTGTCATTGTTATGCCAGGCCCACCCATGAGTATTTCGGTTTATCATCAGGGGTTGATTTTGAAAGCAAAATTTTTGTCAAGACCCAGGCCGCGGCTTTGTTACGCAAGGAATTAGCCCACCCTAAATGGAAGCCACAGGTGATTGCCTTAAGCGGCGTGACCGATTGTTATCAACCTTTTGAACGCAAGTTTGAGATAACGAAAAGATGCCTGGAGGTGCTCTTGGACTTTCGAAATCCTGTGGGCATTATCACGAAGAATCAACTGGTAACGCGTGATATTGATTTATTTAAAGAAATGGCTGCCTATCAAGGTGTGTGCGTGACCATGTCGGTGACGAGCCTGGATAAAAAGATAGCCCGTGCGATGGAGCCGCGCGCTTCTAGCCCAGCGAATCGTTTAAAGGCTGTGGAAATTCTAGCCAAGGCGGGTATTCCAGTTACGGTTAACGTTGCGCCTATTGTGCCTGGTCTAACTGACCATGAAATCCCGGCCATTCTAAAAGCCGCGGCAGAACTTGGGGCGAGCGGTGCGGGTTATACGGTGTTGCGCTTGCCTTATGCGGTGAAAGATTTATTCGAGACTTGGCTGCAAGAATATTTTCCTGATCGCAAGGGCAAGGTGCTTAATCGCCTGAAAGAATTACGTGACGGAAAACTCTACGATTCCAGCTGGGGTGCACGCATGACGGGCCAAGGTTTATTTGCCGAACATATCCGCGACCTTTTCGACATGGGTGTCAAACGTGCAGGCTTTCCCAACAAACACGTCTACTTATCGACGAAATCCTTCCGTAATCCAAATCAAAAACAATTAAGTTTCTTACGGCCTTAATATGCTGCCGGTGGTGATGGTGTAGGTGGTTGTGCCTGTTGACCCTACGGTGACCGGTGTAGCAGCAAAGGTGTATCCGGTTGAAAGCATGGTGCAGGTGTAGGTGTAACCGCCAATTGCGCTACCAGGCCAATAGGCCCAAACGCCGGTTGAAATAGGTTGAATGGTGCCGCAATAGTTCGGGTTAACGTTCAAGTAGGCAGGCAAGGCGCTGGTTAAGGACGTGATGGTTGTTGGATAGACGCTATTAGTTAGGGCAAACGATTCAGCAGCTGTTGCAAAAGAACGCAAGGTGGATTTAGCGATGGTATTATTTGAATTTATCCGTGCGCGCAATAAATTAGGGATGGCAATACCTGCTAATAAAGAAATAATACCGACGACAATCATGATTTCAACTAAGGTGAATCCAAGGTTTCTTTTAAGTAACATATAATTTGGTCCTTTTTTTGAAAGTAGTGCCCAAGCGCTACTTTATTGTTTAGCCGGCGTATTTTGCTGCAACTGCCCCTGCAGGCTCAAGAGTTTTTTAATCATGTCCGGGTCTTGCATTAATTGTTGGGTCAAGGCCATGATTTTGGGGTTACTCATCATGGCGGTAAAATCATTAGCAGCGATGGCTTGTTGAACGTCAGGGTCATTAATGACTTCTTGAAACCGTGGGTCATTGGCGATTTGAGCAATATCGGTATTGTTCGTGGACTGAGCAGGAGTAGCTGTTGTTTTAGCTGTTGACTCAGTATGGATAAACGGTTTAATAAGGCCATAGGATACGGAAGAGCGGACAACTTGATTGAGTTGTTTAATGCCGTCAACAAAATTAGGGAGGATGGTTAATAGGATTAAGGTCATGCCAATAAAGACCCAGCCCCAGATTAAGGTCAAAGCGGCCCCGCTGATGCGGCTTAACGGGTTTGGCTTCCATTCCGGATTAGTCATGCCATGCCAAAGTTTTAGGTAATTAGACAAAAAGAAGTGTAGGGCCATGGGGCCAAAAAGGCCAATGAGCAGGGCGATGAGGATGTTTTTTGTTGTATTAAAATAGTAGGTAGCCAGCAAGGTGGCTAAGATAAGGCAGATGGGTCCAAGGATGGAGCGAACAAAACCACGGGATGCGCCCCGCCAAATTAAAAGGACGCTACAGCCTAAGACAATTAAGTCAGTTATGTTCATGGGTTTAATGTTCAGCCAGATGCCGCAAGTGGACAATATAGTAAATAAGCATAAATAGCAGGTAAGCCAAGGGAACAGCAATGGCAAGCTTGATCATGAGGGGAAAATGGAGCTGTAATTTAGATTTCCCAATTTTCTCCTTCAGCTTGGCATACTCAACCAAGGAAAGTTTGGTTGATTTTTTATTTTTATCAGATGTATTGGCCATGATTTTTTTAGTATATCATTCTTATCTGCAATTTCAATCAGATTTAAGAAAAAAATTATTAAGATTCGTTTAATATTTTTTAAAGGTACGCTCATAAATCTTTTATTTTGAGCATCTTATGATTTAAAAATATTTCATATTTTTATTTGCCTTTTGTCAAATATGTTTTACACTATTGTTAGAAAGCGCTTTCAGTAAACGTTATTATATACACATAACCTTTTACCCCATAAAAGGATCATATCTATGGCTACAGCTTCAAACAAACGCACAGAGACACGGCATGATTGTTATGTTCCTGTTGAAGGCAAGGATGGTTCTGAGTTTGACCAAACCAAGACGGTCGATATCAGCCGTCACGGGATTGGTTTTTTATCAGCGCATCCTATTCCCATTAATCAAAAAATTGCTGTTGAGATTGCGCTTAAACCCAATACAGAGCCGGTTTTAGTGATTGGCGTTGTTAAGTGGGTGCGTAAGTTAAGCGATAATGAGCAATATCGCGTTGGCATGACATTTTCCGAGATTATTTCAGGTTCGCAGACCCGTTTAGACAAGTATTTTTCTTAAAAACAGGGAGAATACGATGCCAGTGGCTGAGCAAACAGGTAATGAACGGCGTATCTTTGAACGTTTTTCTGCGCGTTTTCCTGCCCGTTTTAAAGATTCCCGCAATGATTATGGTACTGATGTTTTTTTACGCGATGCGTCCGCATCTGGTGCCCGTTTTGTCAGCAGTGAGCGTTTTTACCTGCAGGATAATATTTCCCTGGAGGTTGAGTTGCCAGGGACAAAAGAACCAATGGCTATCCATGGCAAGGTGGTGTGGAGTAAGCCGGTGAATCCAACCATGTGGGACATTGGTTTGGAGTTTGGTGATGTAAAATTCATGCAGATCCGCCGTCTATTTCAATTCAGCGACTCTTCCATATAATCATCATGTCCACCCTTTACATTCCACCCATCTTTTGTTAGATTATTGACGTTTTTATTCCCTTAAAGGGCATCATATGGCAGAAAAATCATTTTATACCTACAATACCGACGGAGTTTCTTTTTCTTCCAAAGAAGCTGTTAATATCAAGGCTATCTACGCGCCTTTGTGCGGGGCAACAGCTGCGTCATTAAAATCTGCTATCACGCCGCATTTAAGCGGGGATATCAAGATTGATAAATACCACTATGTCACAAAGCCGGCTTCCCGAGAAGATTTACGTCAGGGTTTGCGCGAATTTTTTGTTTATGTCAAAGGCAAGGGGGTTGTAAGTTTAACCCAGGAAACAACGCCCAATGCCGCTTCCGTTGAAGTGGGGCAATTATGGCATCAATTAACGCGCGTGCACAAGGCGGCTGGCTTGGAATTAACCGCGCTTAATTTTATCCCCGCTACCAATGAGACGGTTGAGCTGATGCGTGTGAAGGTTAAGAATATTTCCCGCAAAGCCATGACGATAGCACCGACGGCAGCCGTGCCTATTTTTGCCCGTTCCCTGGCTAATAAGCATGACCATGAGCATGTTACGGCGCTTTTAAACCGGGTTGAGCAATGGCCGCAAGGTGTTGCGGTTTTACCGACCATGGCCTTTAATGAAGAGGGGCATAAGCACATCAGCAGCGTTTATTTTGTTTTTGGCCGAGAGGCACAAGGTGCTAATATTGCCGGAAGTTTTCCGACAGTAGATTCTTTTTATGGCGACAATGGCTGTTTATATAGGCCGCAGGCAGTGATGGGTAATCAAAAGCCTTCGCTGTTGAGTGATGAGCAGATGCAAGGCAAGGAAGTGGTTGGGGCCTTACGTTTTAAGGAGGCCGTGATCAAGCCTGGTGATACAAAGGAATATATTATTGCCGTCGGAATTGCCCAAGCTGCGCAAGAAGCAAAGGAAGTCTTTACGAAATTTGATTCTGCTGAGAAATTTGATAAGGCCTTGGGGGCAACCAAGGATTTCTGGGCTCAAAAGATTTCTTCCATTGAAATCAATAGTGGGGATGCTAATTTTAATGCCTGGATGCGCTGGGTGATTATTCAACCGGTGCTGCGCCGTATTTTTGGTTGTTCATTCTTGCCTGACCATGATTATGGTAAGGGTGGCAAGGGTTGGCGTGATATTTGGCAGGACTTGCTTTCCCTTATTTTAATTGAGCCTGGCCAGGTGCGGGATGATTTGGTTAACAATTGCGCGGGTATCCGCATCGACGGGAGCAATGCCACCATTATTGGCAATAAACCCGGTGAATTCTTGGCAGACCGCAATGCCATCACCCGCGTGTGGATGGACCATGGTGCCTGGCCATGGCTGACCATTGCCCTCTACATCAACCAGACCGGTGATTTTGATATCTTATCTGTCAAGCAATCCTATTTTAAAGACCCGCAGATTTCTCGCACCTTGGAAAAAGATATTGCTTGGGTGTCTGGGTATGGGAACAAGCTTTTTGATAAGAAAAATGAAGTTTATGAAGGCACCATCCTTGAGCATCTTTTAGTGCAGACCCTCACCCAGTTTTTTAACGTCGGGGAGCATAATATTATCCGTTTGGAAAGTGCCGACTGGAATGATGGG